>DASTZZ010000096.1 GCA_035764005.1 Terriglobales bacterium | reverse complement strand
CTTCCGTTATTGGTGCTTGGCAATACAGCAGGATTTCTCAGGTTTGTGGTGGTGGCAGGCCGGAAAAGGTCATCGTGTTTTTGAAATCTGGCGAGCAAGCAAAGCTGGCTCCTCAAACAAATCTCGATAGGCAGTTAGTAGAATTAGCATTCCGCAGAGGTTCTAAACTCAGATTCCAATCCATTGATGGCAAAGATGGGCAGTTCCTTGTAATCGATACTTCGCAAATTGATCATTTGTACGTCGGATCAAGAATTTCCGAGCTATCCGTCAGTACTCCCCCTTAAGATCATATGAGAGAGAAACGGACAAAGGTGGCGTTCCCATTTCGGAACCTTAGCTATTGATTGTTCTACTCAGTGTTTCGAGCGGCATAGGTTCCGGTGACGTACGGAAGAGCCGCATTCGGCAGTCGGCATTCGGCACTCGGCTAAAGCGACAGAAGCTACCGGCTACCAGCTACCGGGTTAGAGGCTTAGGAGCTTAGAATCGCTTGCGGTTTTCTGCCTTATTGCCCTTGCCAGATTTCGGGTTTTGCATCGATCACGCGTACGAGCGCGTCTCGTATGAGATTATCGTCTGCGGTCGATGGATGGTAGTCGCAGCCGGTGAATGACAGGTGCTCGACTGGAACGAAGGCGACGTTTCGATCACCATCTTTCTTCAGTTGCTCTACAACCCTTTGCACCTCTGACCCAATCTCGCCATTGGCCATGTCTGTTGCCCACAGGATGATGTATGCGTTTGGATTTCTGACTCGAAGTGTGTGGATGAAGCGGATGTAGGTTGCTTCGTAGTCGGAGTGGAGTTCGTCTCGGGTCTTCCATTGCTCGCGCGGATTGAGCGGCGTTGAGAAATCGTTCGTTCCCAACGAAATCACAATAAGCTGAGGCTTCCATGTTTCATCGCTGTACTGCTCACTTCTAAGCTGCTGAGCTGCGGCTAACGGGGACATTAAGCTGCCAGCTACCAGCTACCAGCTTCCAGCCAGGACAACGACAAAACCGGGCACGGACTGCACGGACGCCACGGATCACACGGACGAAGGAAGGCCGCGGTCGGCACTCGGCATTCGGCAGGAACAATAAGCTGCGGAGCCACGGAGCCACGAAGCCACGAAGCTCCGAAGCTTCGAGTCAACAGTGAAAGGAAGAACACGAGCTGCAAATACCAAGCTGCGGAGCTACGAAGCCACGGAGCCACGAAGCTTCACGTCAACACCAAGAGCACAAAGGCAGCAATCGGCACTTCGGCACTCAGCAATCGGCTAAAAGCAACACCAACACTGAAGAAGCTGAGCAATCGGCTAAAAGCAACCCCAACACTGAAGAAGCTGCCGGCTGCCAGTTTCCGGCGAAAATAACGACGACGGCAAAACACTTTGGATAGAGCAGCTGCAAGGGATAGGGGAGCAGGAAGCAGATCAAAATCTGCCCGATACGAACCAGGCGATCCGCTTCGGGTTCGTTCTGCCGGCTACCGTTCCTGATCTTGCACCAGCGGCATTTGGGATGAAACTTGCAATTCGAGCATCATGGCGATGCGCCGGTCTAATTGCATGAACGTTGCTGTCTTCTTTCCGTCCAGTATCTTGGCCATGATGGGTACGTACTTCTGACGCAGTTGTGCGAGCTGAATGTCGAAGTCGGCCCATTGGCGGATAAACAACAACGACTGCTCATCGGTTAATCTTCCCCAATTGTCGGCGTAGTCTTGAATCACGGCAAACTTCTTGTCGTTGATGGCAATCAATTCGGTCACATACTGGTCGTAAACCGGCCAGAACTTCGCCGCTTCCGTGTCGGACAGGGTCAGGTTGGCCGCAACCAGTTGTTTTCTTTTCGAACGAAGATCCTGGCGTAACATCTTTAGATCGCGATCGTTGATCACGTGATCGGTGGTGCCTTTGGACGAACTCGTTTGGGCTCGCGCAGTCGCACTGCTGAGTGCCGACAATCCCGCGATCAGTACCACCGCCACCAGTTTGTTCACGCGACAATCCTCCTCGAAAACCTGTAAGTGCCGGAGCGAAAACCTGTGCGCCCGCGAGGCAGAGCCATCGTGACGTTGCTTCTGCGCATGTCTGGAGAATGTGAGGTTCCAGATGCGACGAACAAAGCACAGCGCCACCACAACAAACACTCTAGATAGCGCGTTGAAAGCAAGGCACTAGCAGAAATGACAGCAAAACCTGGACGAGACGGGTGGTGTTTTGCGTCGTTCGCTTCCGGAATGCAGAGAGCAGAGGAACTGTAAGAACGTAAAAACCGGCGCAGTCTTCTGGCGGCGTAGAGGGCTGTCCATTTTACGTGTAGATCATCCAGGGAGCCGGAGTGTACGTAAGAGTGGTCCCGGGCGACTCGTTCTGGGGCTCGTCTGCGCCACATGAAACCGAAAGACATTCAGCGAGGATCTGAACATGACTAACTATCTGAAGGGATTTTCCCATGGGTGGTGGGTGGGCTTCATGCTGGGTTCAGCTCTGGCAACATGGAGTCGCAAGGAGCAGAAGAAGCATCGCACCATCGATTACAAACCCGGCCTCACGCCAGATTTGATTTCGTTCACCGATCTTCCTCAACAACAATCTCAGGCACACGCAGTTAAGACGGCATCGTGAAGCTGCTACTGGCTACTGGCTGCTGGCAAAACGGAAACTAAGCTGCTGAGCTCCTAAGCTGCCAGCTGACGGCAACAGCAACACCGAAGTCGGCAATCGGCACTCGGCGTTCGGCCGAGCGCGGTCACTGTTTGCTTGGCGGGAGCTTGTCAGACTGCTGCCAGTCGGTGGAGAAGAGCACGAAGTCCTCATAGTGGTCGGTCAAGCGGAGGCGGTGGCCGCGATAGTCCATGTAGACCTGCGTGTCTTCGGGCAGCCACAGCTCCGTGTTCTTTTTCGGGAACGCAACCGGACCGTAATCGCCGACTTCGTGCTCGTAAAGCAGATGCGCTTCCCGGAGTGGCTCCAGCAAATCCGCTTCGATATGCAGCACCTGCAGCGATGCTGCCGCGATCCATGCCCGGCCTTTTAGAGCGACTTCGTAGGTTTTCGCATCGATTTTGAATTGCTGCAAGCGTCGGGGGTGGTCAGGCCGCTGCCGGAAATGGATCAACCAGGCCGGCTGTCCTTTCCACTGGCCTAATCCCTCGCATTCCAACTGGTAGTTGCCCTGCAGCGCTGGATGGAAGACAAAGGCCAACCCGAGCAAGCCTTGTGCCTGAAGGCCATCGGTGAAACCGTTCTCGGCGGTGAGATTACGTCGATACTCGTTCAGCTGCAGCCATCCTGGGCGTGGTTGTGCGAGTTCAGCCAGGTAATCGTTCTTGCGCTTGTCGCGGAAGACTGCTTTGCCGGACGCATCGAGAGTTTCATGCACCTGGATCTCGGTCGCAGAGAAGCGCTCCAGATCGTCGGCCAACTCCAGTACGCGTTGGCCGGCACCGGTGAGGATTCGATCGACGGGGCAGCTTACTCCTGAGGCAACAGGGGGCGGTAAGTCATCCACCCCGGGAGGCATCCATGCAGGGGACATCGTGGGCAATGATGTTGGCATGGATACTTCCGAGACATTGAGAGCGACTGGCTCGGCTACGGGCATCGCTGGCCCGGTGCCTTCGAGCATGACAATCATCTTTATGACTGCAGGTGCGTCGGGGCTTTTGGGCGCTTGCTGCAGAAATTTTCGCAGCGCCACAACCGCTTCCTCGTAGCGTCCCAGATTCCCCAGCGCCTCGCCTAGCACGAGCGTGGCGTCCGGCGCAGAGTTTCGGCTGAACTCGACAGCCAGTTGAGCTTCCTTCAGCGCCGGCTCGTATTGCCGTTGCATCAGATGCGTGTTGGCTAGAAGCCAGTGTGGACGCCACTTTCGGGAATTCGCAGCGATCGCGCGTTGTAGAAGACCGGCTGCGCCGGCGTAGTCTTTCTGCTCGAATCGGAGTCCGCCGAGGGCGGTGAGTGCTTGTGCATTTTTTGGATCCAGCGCAAGAACCCGCTGCCAACATTGAGACGCTTCCTCCGGCTGTTTTTCTTTCAGCAGAATGGCGCCCAGGAGATAGTTCAAATGCGCATCGTCCGGTGCTTCCTTCACTGCGCGGCGCAGATTCTTCTCCGCATCTTTGAGATTTCCCGTCTGCAGGGCCAGCAGTCCGCGATCGTTCCATTTTCGTGCTTTGCGGGGGATGTTCTCCCGGGGAGCTTCGTACTCCTCGGCATTCAAATCCTTCTTGAGGACCACCTGGACGGTCTGGGATCCGAAACCAAAGATGTCGAGTCGCGTCGTCGAGGTTTGATAGCCAAGAGCACTTATTTCGACCTCGTAAGGTCCCGATATGAGAGAAGAAAAACTGGCCTCACTGCCAGTACCGGTCGTTTGCCACACGTCGCCGGACCCATCCTGAACATTTCGCAATCGCACCAGAGCCTGCATATTCAGAAACGAATGGTCTTCGCTTAGGACCTGAATAACGAGGCTGGCAAAATTGCTGCCACTTCTTATCGGCGGACCAATCGGCGGACCTGTAACACGTAATTGCGCGAACACTGAACCGGAGATGGCAAGTACCAGGAAGAGCAGTCTTAGCAATGCAGCCGTGGGCGCGTGGGAACCGATGCTGCTCCTGAACTGCCGAGACATGGCGGGAATAAAGTATACAGGGGATCAGAATTCTATCGCTGTCAGGCCAATTTGCGAATCAAGACCGTGGTTCGCCAGTCACCTGCACGTGCTGTTATTCGCGTTTCCGATTGCGACGAAGGCGATGCTTTTCGGCGCGACGGTGAGCTTGCCTGCATGGACTCGCTCCCCGGTGATTTGCGGTAGGTCGTCGTCACTGAGCAAGGCGAGTGGTTTTCCGTTCAGAAGAACTGCTTTGTCCTCGAGGTGCTCGGCTGTAAGCGCGTAGCCTTCCGCATCGCTGGGGAGGTTGAGTTGGTATGAGTGTTGCTGGTCTGCGTTGACGAGCAACAGCGCTACACCTCCGAGATGATCCTGCAGACAGTGCGCGTACGCATAAACACTGTGCGGAGTAGAAAGATGGGCATCGAGGACGGTGCTGCCCATCAATTTCCGCCAGAGGAGGGCTGCCCAGTAATTCGGACGCGGGGTAAAAGTTTTCTCGTCAAGTAATCCGTAGTCGCTGGCGGAGAGCGTGTTGTGCATGATGATCTTCACTCCCATCTGCGCAAGGCGGCCATGTTGGACGAGGTAGCGAAAGGTGTCGAGGAACGTGGATGCCCACGGATTCCCGCCGCATGCGGCGTCGGCGGTTTCGGTGATCCAGATCGGTTTGCCGGGTTCGTATTTGTCGCGCAGCTCGGCATAAAACGTCGCGATTTTTTCCGAGCGCGATAACCACTCGGGCGAGAGCGCGTCTTCGGCGCTGGTTCCGCTGCTGGGGCTGCGCTGAGCGCAGCGTTGTGACACTGCCGCGTACAGGTGATAGTCAAAAACGTCGAATGCCGGACCCGTGGCTGTGAGCAGCGCGTCGGTTGAGAGGAATCCCGGAATGGGACGCGGGGGACGGTCGGGAGTTTCCGCGGTCGAGCCCGGGCCGGTGAGGAGCGTACCGGGAGAGTTCTGTTTCAGGAATGGCTTAAAGACAGCCAAATCGCGGGTGTAAGCAGCGGCGTCATATCCCTTCGGCGCGCCTCCGAAGGTCGGGAGGTTGGGCTCATTCATGAATTCGGCGGCGGCAATTCGTCCGCCAACGGATTTGGTGTACGCCAGCACTTTGCGCGCCTGGTCGGGAGTCCATTGGCCGCCGGGATCGCGCGTTCCCGGGCTGATGGCGAACGACGTGGCGAGTTGCGCGTCGGTGGCACGAGCAAAATCGATGACGCCTTTCCATTGCTTGCGCGTAAGCACAGAGCCAAATCCGGAGGGAGGATTGGCCGGAGCGGCGGCATCAGAATCCTGGAAATAGACGCTGTTTGCCCAGCTTCCACTCACCCGCACATATGCGGGTCCCAACGCTGCCGCGAGTTTCCGCAAACGGGAATTGCTCAGATCGATGGGCGGCCGGTATTCGAAGAGATCGGCGCCGAGTCCCGCGATAGGAGCTGCAGCCTGTTGAGTCGAGAGCGCCTGGCCTGGTGACTTTGTCTGGCTGCTGTACGGCTTCCAGAACCTGCCTCCGGTGACCTCCACCATCTCGATGTTGTAAGACTGAAAACGCTCATCGACGGTCCCGAGACGAGTCATCTTGGCTGGATCAACTGATAGGACCTGGCCGGCCATGATGTTTGCCGATGCGAATGTGAAGGCTAAGATGGCGAGTCGGCGAAGAGTGGAGTTCATGGGAAAGAATAATAAAGCCACGCAGCCACGGAGCCACGAAGCTCAAAACCAAAACACGACACGGAATGCACGAGGCACCGATCATACGGCGGAAGCGGCGGTGTTGGAAGTTCGAAGGCGGTGACCGTGAAAGTCGACCTGGAGCAGCTCAGACGCTGAGCAGCTCAGAAGCTTGTTTATGGTGGAGGCGGCGGGAGTTGACCCCGCGTCCGAAAATGTTACTGGCAAAGAGACTACATGCTTAGTCGCGTTCATGCTCCCGTACTTCTACGGGAACGTTCGCAGCCGACGCTCAGAACGGACAAGAAACGCAAGCTGCTAGTCCGGTGATCTCGCCTCTGGCACTCGGACCGCGCGCCGGAGACCAGCCCGCTAAATGACGTCCACCGGCGGCCCGCGGGCGTGGCTACCTAGGACGGCTACTTAATTAATTAAGCAGCGTATGCCATCTGTTGATTGGCAATTGTTGTTTTGCACTCGATTACGGGTGTGTGCACCCCGGCATGCCTCTCGGCCGCAAGCACTTCCGTCGAAGCCGTGACGCCCCCATTGAAGCTGCAGTCGAGTGGATTGGAACACCTTATTAGATGCCTGGGATATTTTAGCCGATTCAGCGGGAATCGGGTCATCGGGTGAAGAGACAGCAAGAGCAAAACCAAAACACGACGCGGATTGCGCGGATGGGACGCGGATTTCCGCAGAAATTGGAGGGTCTTTTTCTTCAAACTTTCAATAACTTTCTGGAGAAGTGTGCTTTCAGCAAACTCTTCGAACGGTGTGTGTGCTCCGGTGCTTCAGCGGGCTGGTTTTTCACTCAAAAATTCCGCGCGATCCGCGTCCCATCCGCGAAATCCGCGTCGTGTTTTGGTGTTGGTTTCACTTCACCCGATGACCCGATGGCCCGATCACCCAATGCTTTTGATATCTTCTAATCATCATGCCGGTGAAATCCATCCAGCTTGGTCAGGTCTGGCGGAACGACGAGAACGGATCTAACTACTTAGTCACCAAGCTGTATAGCGAGGTCTTCACGCAGTACGCGATTCTGCGCCAGGCCGACGCCAATGCCGCCAATTCCGACACGATCCGCGTAAAGGTGCAGAAGGGAAACGATGGGGCAACTTTGCCCGGCTATACCTACACGCAAGATGCCCAGGACTTCTGATTGATCGAAGGTCTCATTGCCAAGCTGGGGCTGTTCGTCATCTCCGTGATCTCCACGCTGGGATACTTCGGAGTGATGATGCTCATGGCCGTCGAGTCGGCGTGCATTCCGCTGCCCTCGGAAGTGATCATGCCGTTTTCGGGATATCTGGTGCATACCGGCCAATTCAATCTTTGGCTGCTCGCGTTTATGGGAGCGTTAGGTTGCAATCTGGGCTCGCTAGTCGCTTATGAGATCGGGTATTACGGAGGGCGCCCGCTGGTCGAGCGCTACGGATCATGGGTGCTTCTAGGCAAACATGAACTCGACTGGACGGATCGCTTCTTCGCTCGATTCGGCGATGTGACCGTGCTGATCAGTCGCATGTTGCCGGTGGTGCGCACGTTCATCGCTCTGCCTGCAGGCATCGGACGAATGCCGCGACTCCGCTTTCACATCTATACCTTTGTCGGATCGTTTCCCTGGTGCCTCGGCCTCGCCTATTTGGGAATGAAGGCCGGACAGCACTGGGACTATCTCGGGAAATACTTCCATCAGTTCGACAAAGTGATCGGCGCGATTATCTTGATCGGAGTGATCTGGTTTGTGTGGTCGCACTGGCAAAACCGCGTGCGCGCTACGAGTTAATCTGAACGAGCGTGTCTGCCTCTGAACTCTCTTCAAAACCGTCTGTTTCGTTTCGATTCGCCGAAGCGCTCGATGTGGAGCGACTTCTGCCTCTCATTCGCGAATTCTACGTATTTGAACGACTGCCGTTTGATGAAAATCGGCAGCGTCAGCTCGTTTTGCAACTCATTCAGAATCCCGATTTAGGACGTCTGATCGTCTTTGAGCAACGTACAGAACTGCTGGGATATATGGTGCTCGGATTCGGATTTTCGCTGGAATTCCATGGCCGCGATTGTCTGCTCGACGAGTTTTATGTCGTGTCCGAATATCGGTCAAAAGGAGTCGGGCGAGCGGCGGTTGAGTTTGCGATTGCGTTGTGTCGCGAAATAGGAATTCGTGCCGTGCATCTCGAAGCTGACTACGTCAACGTACGTGGTCACGAGTTCTACAAGAGATTGGGATTCAAGGACCATAAGCGTCATCTGATGACGCTCTGGATCTAAACGTGGAGCCGGGCGCCCCCGACCGGGTGTCTTCGCAATTTCGCGATTGTGTGATTTCGTGATTTCGCGATTGAAAACACATAAATCAGGAAATCACGAAATCCTGGCTTAGCGCTGCATGCGCTCCTGGCGCGCGGCAATCACGCGTGCCAGGCCCTCGCGGGCCGTCACATTATCATGGTCAAGACGTAGAACGATTGAATATTCGTAGCGCGCGAGCGCGTACAAACCTGATCCGGCGGCCGAATCGGCTTTGCTCAGCAGGTCGGGAATGTCGGCACGACTGAAGCCTTCCACTCGCGCGTTTTGTTCTTGTTCCAGTCGCTGCTGTCTCATCGCTCTGCGGTTCTGCTTCGGCTGAGAGTCGGTTGGCCCTTGTTGCTCGATAGTGTTGTTCTCAGCTTTCGATTCGGAGGTCGATGCGCTGGCCGCCGCCGGAGATTGACTGATAGTCTGGGCGGGAGTCTGAGTTTTGAAAGGATCTGCCGATGCAGGCGCCGCAGCAGGGATTTGCGGAGGAGTCACCTGCACGGCTGTAGATCCAGGAGCAGTGGACGGATTCCCTTTAGGGTCCTCTATCTGTGCGACCGGCTTTGCAGGAGCAGCGTCGACGGACGGCACGTCTTTCTTGGGAGCCGGGGACGCGGAATCGTCCGGTGCCTCGGTTCCTGTTTCGGGCTGAGCGCTGACCGACGGGGCAGATGTTTCCAGGGTCGGGTTTTGCGACGTTGGAACAGGACTGCTGTCCGGAAATGCCTGGCTAGTGTGCGCGGTCTTATAACCGTATGCGACGGCTTTCTGCAGAGGCGGTGGAAGTGCGCCGGTCTTCTTCTGAACTCTATATGCCCAGACGCCACCACCAACTAACGCCGCAAGGAGAAGGAGCATAAATGCCATTGCTCCCCTTTCGGAACGCTGCTGCCTGTGCGTACCGGTCGTTTTTGTGGCGGCAACGGATCGCGTCGTGATTGGATTAGATAATGGCCGAGCTGATTGGGGAACCACGTGCGTTTGCGGAGCGATGGTAAGGGTAACGGCTTGTGCACGCAGAGCGTCGCGAAGCTCTTCGCAGGTCTGGTAACGATCCTGCGGATTCTTCGCCATCGCCTTGCGGATTACTGCGTTGATTCCGGCGGGAAGCGCCGGATTGACCACGGATGCTGCCGGCGCTTCTTCATGAATCAGTTTATAAAGGACGCTAGGTATATCGCCCTTAAACGGCTTCTCGCGCGTGAAGAGTTCGTAGAAGACCGTTCCCAAACTGAAAATGTCGGAGCGCTGATCGAGCTTGTTTCCTTTGGCCTGCTCCGGCGCCATGTAGGTCGGAGTTCCGACGACCATCCCAGTCTGTGTGAGTGAGGCATCTCCCAGTTTCGCTATGCCGAAGTCCAGAACCTTGACGGTGCCTTCGGCGGTGAGCATGAAGTTCGCAGGCTTCAAGTCGCGGTGAATCACGCCATGCGAATGCGCGTAGCCGACGCCGTTGCAAATCTGTTCTGCATACGAGAGCAGCGTAAGCAACGGCGGAAGCTCGTGACTTGTAAGCAGCGCCGCGAGAGTCTTGCCTTCGACAAACTGCATGCTCAGATAAACAAAATCTTTTTCTTCGCCGACGTCGTAGATGGTGATGATGTTCGGATGATCCAGTCCACCGGCAGCTTTCGCTTCCTGCTTGAGGCGTTCCACCAGTTCGGTTCGATCGGCGAAGTTCCGCTGGATGGAGATGGTCTTGAGTGCGACTGTGCGTCCGATCACCTGATCATGAGCTTTGTAGACGACGCCCATCGCACCGCGTCCTAACTCGGAAAGAATCTGATAGCGGCTCGCTCCTGAGTGCGCGGGTGCAGGTGCTGGTAGCGGTGAAGGCGGAGGCGTCTGAACAACCGCATGGAACTGTCCGGTCTTACGGACATGCGCGTATGTCGATTCGTCGGTCCAAAACAGCTCATACATCGCTTCAGAAAAGCCACGCTCACCGGCCGCGTGTGCCGGCTTGGGATTGAAGGCGAATCCAGGGATGTCCTTGGCTGCTCCGTAGAGTTCTTCGCTGACCAGGATCTGCGCGGAGTCCTGATCGATTAACATCGTGCCCAAGTTAAGGGTCTGGGTGTCGGCCGAGGTGTTCTGTGCGATTCCCTGAACAATGGTTGCTGCTACGGCCTGTCCCGCTGGTGCAGGACGTTGTAACGTGAGCAATCTCACCTGCAGCGATTTGGCCGCCGACAACGCGTTTAACGAATTCCCAAAATGGATCGCGAGCGTGCCGTTCGCGCGGGGCGAGATCTGTCCGTGCGACTCGTTTACCACACTCCTAATTAAATCAGTGATCTGTGTGTCGGCTTGCCAGGACACTTCGTGCAATTTTTCCTGCGGCCCGCGATATTCCCAAATGCGCGCGCAAAGCGCCGCTACACATGCAGGAACCTGGTTTTCCTGCGCCGCATCTTCTTTCTGCGGCATGAAGGGCTCGATTCGCATCGTGTCCATATCGGGTCGTTCCGAATGTGTCGTCCTAATTGCTATTGACACACTTCCAAGAAAATCTTACGTGCACACGTCTGCCAGACAGTGGTTACTTTAGTGTTTCGACATCCAGTTAGTATCGGCCGGGTACTAGTCCCAAAGTTTTACTGAAAAGGTACTTATTTCCCAAGGATTTTGCGAGAGGTATGGTTTTGTCCGGAACGGCAACAAGTGTCAGGCAAGGGCGGAAGATCGGGTGGGAGTGTTCAATAGAGTTTTTTTGGGTGAGATCGCTCTCAGATCGAGCGATACGCTCAACTGGCAACGTCCTGAGTGTGACAAGGAACTTTGCTCAAGAATTCGCGAAGTGTGAAGTCGCGCCTGCTCGGGATGGGCTTAATGCTGGTCGACAATCAGAGGCTCGCAGCCCGCTTCGCGATCCATTCTCCTGTTTCGCGTGTGCCCAGATTTCCGCCGATGTCTTGAGTGGTCTTCTTCTGTCGGACGGCATCGAGGACAGCTCCGTTAATCTTCTGAGCTTCTTTGGTGAGGCCGAGATATTCGAGCATCATCGCTGCCGTCGAGATCGCTCCAATCGGGTTCGCGATGTTCTTTCCTGCAAACGGCGGAGCTGAGCCGTGTACCGGTTCGAACATCGAGGTTCGGCCAGGATGAATATTTCCGCTGGCTGCCATGCCCAGGCCGCCCTGGAGCCCCGCGGCGAGATCGGTGATGATGTCGCCGAACATGTTGTTGGTTACGATCACATCAAATTGCGTAGGGTCGCGGACCATGTGCATACAAAGCGCATCGACGTACATGTGCTGCGATTGAAGGTCGGAGTACTCGCCGGCAATCTGCTTGAAGACGCGCTGCCAGAGGCCATGAGCGTAGGTCATGACGTTTGACTTGTCGGTCATCAAGACTTTCTTGCGGCCATGTTCGCGTGCGTACTCAAAGGCATAGCGAATTACGCGCTCTACGCCTTTCCGCGTGTTTACGTCTTCCTGCACCGCAACTTCGTCGGGCGTGCCTTGCTTGAAGATTCCGCCAACATCGACGTAGGGTCCCTCGGTGTTCTCGCGCACCACCACAAAATCGATCTCCTCAGCGCGACACTTCTTTAGCGGACATAGCGAATCATCCAGGCACTTCACCGGACGAACATTGGCGTACAGGTCCATTTTGAAACGCATGCCCAGAAGAATTTCTTTGGCGTGAATGTTGGAAGGAACGCGCGGGTCTCCCAACGCCCCGACCAGGATTGCGTCAAAGTCGCGGGAGAGCATCGCGAAACCGTCGGCGGGAATGGTTGTACCGTCCTCAAGGTAACGGTCTGCTGACCAATCGAATTCCGTAAACGCCACGTCCGCGCCAGTCGCTTTCACCACGGACACAGCTTGCGCGATTACTTCTTTTCCTATTCCGTCGCCGGGAACGACGGCGATGCGCTTGGTTGCGTTCACGTTAGACACGATAGCAGAGATTGTTTTTCACCACGGGCTCTCCGCCATGTCATTCCGAACCGCCGGAGTTTGGCGGTGAGGAATCCCTATGGACTGCTACAAAGCAAAACGGACACCACTCAACCAACGTTGCCAACAGCTAAATCGCTCGATCCAACTACCTGTGTGGATTTGGTAGGGATTCCTCACCGCCAAAGTCGGGCGGTTCGGAATGACAGTGCGGGAAAATGAACCTTTATAATCAAAGGTTCTGCCATGGCCAAAAGCCCACTTTATGACACGCTCGTGACCTCCGGTGCTCGCATGGGCGAGTACAGCGGAGTGGAGACGGCGCTCTCGTTTGGCGATGTGCGTCGGGAGTTTCGCGAGCTGACGTCCGGTTGCGCTGTGTATGACCTGGGCTGGCGCGCGAAGGTGATGGTTTCCGGCAACGACCGCGTGCGCTGGATGAACGGCATGGTGTCGAACAGCATTAAGAACCTGCAGGTGAATCGCGGGAACTACAACTTTGTTCTGAATCCGCAGGGACGCATTCTCGGCGACCTCTACGCCTACAACCGGGGAGAATATCTCCTGATCGATACCGAACGTTCTCAGCTCGACAACCTGCTGACCCTGTTTCGCCGCTACATCATCATGGACAAAGTTGAGCTCGTCGATAAGAGTACAGATCTGAGCGCGATCGGCGTACAAGGGCCAAAGGCAGCCGAGGTTTTGAAAGCTGTGGGGATTCAGGATTCCGGATTGGAACCAATGCAGCTGGCGGACTTGACCTGGAATGGGGCAACGATCACGCTGACGCGAATGGCGAGCGACGAGTTCGTGACGTATGAAGTCTGGGCGAATGCAGAGACGCTCTCGCAGCTTTGGAAGGCATTGGTCGAAGCTGGAGCGGTTCCAGTGGGCAGCGAGGCATTGGAAAAATTCCGAGTGATGATTGCATTTCCCAAATATGGAATCGATATACGCGATCGCGACCTGCCGCAGGAGACGGGTCAGAACCACGCGCTGAACTTCACCAAGGGCTGCTATATCGGGCAGGAGATTGTCGAGCGCATTCGCTCGCGCGGGAATGTCCATCGCGCATTCACGAAGTTTCGTCTCGAAGGCGAGCTGCCTCCGAGTGGATCCAGGCTTCAGGCAGAGGGCAAGGACGTGGGTGAGATTACCAGCGTCAATCGCGTTCCCACCGAAACCGGCGAGGAGACTCTCGCGCTGGGGTACATAAGGCGCGAGGCCGTCGAGAGCGGAGCAAAGATTATCTATGCCGGAGGCGAGGCCCGACCCGCTGAGTCTCCAGTCACGATGGCGTCGTAAAAGTATGGCGGAAAAAAAACCCGATTTTGTCGTAAGCGACCGGCGCAAGTTCACTGAAGAAGGCGAGCTCCGCACCGACGTGCGCGAAGAGTCACAGCCGAAATCACAAGCATCTCAGCCGGCTCAAACGGCCGCTCCCGCTGCCGAGGAGCAAATGCCGCCTGCGCCTACGCATGCTGAACAACAGGCCCAGCATGATGAATATCGCGCGTCGAACAAGAAACTCGACGACATGCTCGCCGCCGGTGGTCACGGCAAAGCTGAAGACTTCGAGATGACGTTCGACCGCCTCGTCCAGTCGCTTTACGTTACAGCGATGCTCCAGCTCGGCATCATGCATCGCGAAGGCGAGAATCCGCAGCCTGACATCATCGGCGCGCGCCAGACGATCGACACACTCGGAGTTCTCAAAGACAAGACCAAAGGCAATCTCACCAAGCAGGAAGAAAACCTGCTGCAGAACGCGCTGTTCGAATTGCGTATGGCATTTCTCGAGATCACCAACGCGATTACGCGCGCTCCGGCTCCTGGAAGCAAGCCTGTCGCAAAATGAAGGCCACACTCACCGTCCTGGGGAGCGGGACATCCATGGGAGTGCCGACGATCGGGTGCAACTGCAAAGTCTGCACATCGGCTGATGCGCACGATCGGCGCACGCGCCCTTCCATCATGCTGGAGTATGGCGGCCACGCTGTGCTCATCGACAGCACGCCTGACTTTCGCGAGCAGGCACTGCGAGAAAAGATTACCCGGCTCGACGCCGTGCTCTACACGCATGCCCATGCCGATCACATTCTCGGTCTCGACGACTTGCGTCCACTCACGTTTAAGCGCGAGCAGAAATTGCCTCTGTACGCCGACGACAATACGGCAAAGATTATCGAGCGAATGTTCGCGTATGTCTTCGATCCGCACTCGACTTACTCGACGCGGCCACAGGTCACGCTCCATCGGCTGAATGGGGCTCTCGACCTGTTCGGCGCAAGGTTCCAGCCGCTGAAAGTTCTGCATGGAGAGTCAGAGATCACTGCGTACCGTTTTGGAACCGCAGCCTATCTCACCGATTTCAGCACCATCCCGGACGCGACTCTGAATGCGCTGCATGGCCTTGATTTGCTCTTCCTCGATGCTCTCCGGCGGCGTCCGCATCCGACGCACTCCTCGCTCGACGAATCGCTGAAAGTTGTCGAGAAGCTCGCGCCGCAACGTGCGTTCTTCGTACACATGTCCCACGAACTGGGACACGAGGAGACCAATGCCTCTCTCCCATCTCATATTCGACTCGCGCATGATGGCCTGAAGCTGGAGTTTGAAATCTAGCGATGCGCGTCTTTCGCCATCTGGAGGAAATTCCCGCCGACTGGAATGCCACTATAGTCAGCATCGGCAATTTTGATGGTGTGCATTGCGGCCACCAGCACGTGCTTGCGCGAGTGGTCGAACGCGCAAAGCAATCTGGCTCAAGATCGATGGCGGTTACATTCGATCCGCATCCAGTCCGGGTGCTGCGTCCCGAAAGTGCGCCGCTGCTCATTACTCCGCTTGATGAGAAGCTTGCGGGCCTGGCAAAGACGGGTGTGGACGCGACGCTGGTAATCACGTTTGACAAGCAGTTCTCATCCACCACACCTCGCGATTTCGCGCGGAAGATCGTCGCAGGCAGCTTGCGGGCCCGTGAGGTGCATGAGGGCGCGAATTTCCATTTTGGGCATCGCGCCGAGGGAGACTGCGAGAAGCTAAAGGAATTCGGAAAAGAATTCGGCTTTAAGGTTTTCGTCTACCCGGAGATGCGTTTGCGTGGGGAACCTGTCTCAAGCAGCCGCATTCGTCAGCTTTTGTCGGCAGGCGAAGTGAGCAAGGCGCGACATCTGCTAGGTCGGCCGTTTTCCATCATCAGCACTCCCGCCAAAGGACGTGGGTACGGCTCGCGCTATACCGTCCCGACTATCAACCTTGCGCCCTATTCTGAACTTGTCCCGAGAAATGGCGTCTATGTTACGTGCACGAGCGTAGCTCGCGAGACCTTCGAGTCCGTCACTAACGTCGGCATTCGTCCGACGTTCGCAGGCGAGTCGTTCGCAATCGAAACTCATTTGCTGAACTTCCATCCTGTGGATCTGGATGAGAGCACGGAAGTGGAAATCTCTTTCCTGAAATGGCTTCGTCCGGAGATCAAGTGGCCGAATCCTGAGGCGCTGAAAGAACAGATCGGGAAGGATGTAGGGAAGGCGAAGAGATTCTTCGCGCTAAAGCCTCAGACCAGGAGTGCTACATGAAATCATCGGGACCAGGGGTTCACGACGAACACTCCAGCAGCGTTGAAGTGTTCAACGTTTCGGGTCATGACGTGCAGCCCATATTGGCGAGCTGTTGCCGCAATGAGGCCATCGCTTCCTGGTATTGTTTTCCCTTTCTTTTGCGCGCTCGCCGTTAGATCCCCCCAAGTGCGGGATACTTCAACATCGATCCCTAATATTCTGGTCCCGTGATCACGTTCCAACGCCCGCAGCCAAGCCTCAAGGTCGCGCCGACGTTTGCTGTCTTTCAGGAGTGCTATTCCCTTTGAGATTTCTCCAATGGTAATAACGCTCAGAAAGATGTCCTCGCTTTCGAGGGCCTCAATTGCTTGGCTTACCGAAGGATGGCAATCAGGACGACGCAGCTCAGAGACAACACACGTATCCAACAGAACTCTCACAGCTTTACATCCCGCATCGGAGAAGTATCACGCTCGATATCAATGTCCTCTAGACTGGGACCCCTTTGCAGCAGAAATTGTTTGAAGTCTTGCCTGGATCCAGTGAGCTTTTCATAATCTCGCTCTGCAACAACGACAACGGCGTCGTGATGACGACGAACCCGCTGGGGCCCTTCCGACAGAGCCCGGTTTACCAGCTCACTGAACCGATTTTTCGCATCTGCTAACCGCCAATCCATCGACAACCCACATTCTAGCTAGATTGGCTAGATTGTATATTGGCTCAGGATAGGCTGTCAATAGGAGTGACAACGCTCTGTTACCCTCCTACTTCCGTTCCCATGCGCAATCCACTCGCCTTCATCTCTGAAGTCAGCCCGGGCCAACGACATACGTTGATCGCTGCTGCGCTTGGCTGGATGCTCGATTCATTTGACGTAATGCTCTACTCGCTCGTGGTCGCGCATATTATGCAGGATCTCAACATGAGCAAGCAGAGCGCGGGATTGCTGAATACGCTCACGCTGCTTGCGTCTGGAATCGGTGGTGTTCTGTTTGGCTTTATAGCTGATCGCATCGGACGAACTCGTGCTCTGATGCTCAGCATTCTCACGTATTCCGTTTGTTCGTTTGCCAGCGGACTTGCAACTTCGGTTCTTGTGCTGGCCATCATTCGCTTCTTGCTCGGGCTTGGCATGGGTGGCGAGTGGAATACAGGTGCCACGTTGGTGGCCGAGAGCTGGCCAACGTACTTGCGTGCGCGCGCAGTGGCCGTGGTGCAGAGCTCGTGGGCGCTGGGCTATGCGCTTGCCGCAATCGTGGCCGGGATCATGCTTCCGAGAACCGGATGGCGATATGTGTTCTTCGTTGGCGTGCTGCCCGCATTGGTTACGTTCTGGATTCGGAAGGACGTTCCCGAATCAGAACTATGGAAAGAACGTCGAGAAGCAGGCTCGAACGGCACCGTAGGTTCCCAGCTACGTTTCCGCGAGCTCTTCGTCGGACCATATCGTCGAAAGACGCTGACGCTGCTGATCATGAATACGTTCGGCATGTTCGGCTGGTGGGGACTCTTCACCTGGATTCCGCCTTACCTATCACTCCCGGTCGACCAAGGCGGACGCGGCTTTGGAGCGCTGAGCACGACGACGTTGCTCGTCTTCCTCAACATTGTTGGAATGGCTCCCGGATATGCAAGCTATGGATGGGTGGCCGACCGCCTGGGACGTCGTCCAGCCTTCATGCTTTATACAATCTGCGCTGCGCTACTGGTGCCGGCATATGCCGCTGCGCGTCAGCCGGCTGTGCTGCTTGTCCTTGGAGCGGTCGTAGCCTTCTTCGGAACAGGCTTCTTTTCCGGATCGGGAATTATCGGCAGCGAATTGTTTCCCACCAGCGTCCGCGCGCGAGCACTGGGACTTACTTACAATGGCGCGCGTGCTCTCAGCTCCATCGCGCCGTTTACGATCGGCCGCATCGGGCAGCAGCATGGACTGGATTCGGCGTTTTATGTTTGTGCATTGGCATTTTTCATTTCGGGAATGATCGCGATTTTCATACCCGAAACTCGCGGACTTGAGTTGACGTGAACCCCAGTCTACCCTCAAGAGGCGCGGGGACATCCGTGGTCGCAGCGTACCCGGCGTTATCACGCCGGGCTATTTGCAAATGTTTCGTTAAAACGACAGTCCCGCGAAAAGTGAAACGTTAGTCTCCATCCCGAACATATCGCTGATCTGCCGCATGGTTCTATGACAGCGAAAACCTTTTTCAACGAGAGTGGCTCAAAACGTGAGTATGTATTCGATTCGCCTCTTTGTGGTGGTCCTGTTCCTGTCGGGGCTTGGACTCCCACAAGCAGGCGGAATGAAAACCAATGGTCCCGATCAACAGCCAATAGTCGACCAGAAGGTGAGTTCTGCTCAGAAAGACATGCTGTCTGCGATACGGGACGGACGGATAGAAGTGGTCCATCAACTAATCCTTGAGGGAGAGGACCCAAACTTCACAATCACGCTTGGACCGGATTGTTTTACGACTCCTCTGATGGAGGCCGTAGCAGATCAGAGATCCGACATTGTGAGCCTCTTGCTGGACAAGGGTGCAAACATCAACTTCGCATCCAAACAGCGATGTGGAGGGGTACTGGAGGGAGCGGCCTGGAACGGTGACTCTGATATGGTCCAAACGCTTATCGGCAGAGGAGCAGAGGTAGATTCTAGGGACGGGGACGGAATGACTCCGTTGTTAGTCGCGGCATCGAACGCTGGCAATATAGCCACCATTCAGGTGTTAATTAAGGCTGGAGCGGATGTGCACGCAACTGACAACGAGGGCGATACTGCGCTTATGCTTGCAGCCTGGGATATGAACGAGGCTGCGGTCCAACTATTCCTTAAGCTCGGTCTGCGTCGATGCGATCGCAATAAGCTGGGCGAGACGGCCTTCGATCGAGCAAAGATAGTGATCGGAGGAGACCAGAAAAAGAAAGCACGGGTCTTGCAACTTTTGTCTCCTGTCTGCCCTAAAGAAACAGCCAAGTCCAATAATCCTAAGCACGGGCTCCGCTATTCCCAGCTCATGGTCCCTTTGCTCCAATCCAAAGCAAGACGATGAGCGCCCATCGCTACAGGACCCAGCAACCCATCGAAAGGGCTGTCGTTCGGCTGATCGTCAGTGATCGCGATTGTGGCCCCGTGCTGCTCCCAGTCGCCAATTCGGAGAGGCATGGATGCCGTCTGGACCGATGCTCCGCCGAGCAGAGTGTTGCTGCTTGAGTTCAGGCTCCGCTGAGCGGTTCGAATCCTAGAGCGGTAAATCAAGATGCCGTTCAGTCCTGTGTCGAGTTGAAGAACTAGTTTGCGGTCGCCGACCACTACGGGCACAAGGATCAGGTGCCTTCCCTGTATTAATGGCGACGTGTGCGCGAGACGAGGGGCGGCGCCAAAGGTTATGGTCTTCGCTTTGTAGTCGATCAGCAGACTACTGTGCTCAAGCACGTCCATGCCGATGATGATATCGGCATGAACTCCCAACCGGCGCTCGACGAGCGAACCATCTACAGCTATTCCCGACAGTTCGGTGACGTGCACAGGTCCGACAGTGAGGTCCGGAATGGAAACTGCCGAGACCGCTGCCTGACCGGTTCCGAACGTAGCTGTGTCAGCCGTTAATGGCAGACGCAGTCGTTTGGCGAGCTTTGTATCGATGACAGTCTCGGTAGCGCCGGTATCGATAACTGCGACAAGATCCGGCCTGTCCGCAATCGAACACTTGGTCACGATCAAGTAGTTGTTGCGGAGCTTGAAATCAACGCTTTGGGCCGAGGCGGCCAGCGAGAGGGTAACAACAAGAAAAATCCGGTACTTCATGCGAACTCAGCACGCGAGGTGCGAGTCGCAAGTTAGAAAGCTGGAGCGGAGGAAGTCCTGAGCGAGCCGCGAGTTTCGGGCGATTTTGCAGGGAGGCGGTGAGGGCTCACTGTTTCTTCAGAAATTCTTCGGAAACAGATTCACCCTTTCGGAGTCAAAAGTATCAGCAGTTGCGATCATGGTTTCCTAGGCGCGTATGGATCGCGATTTTCAGATCGGAGAGTGGGTCATCTCGCCACGGCTCAACAGCTTGAGCCAAAACGGATACTCCGTCCGCATCGAGCCCAAAGTCATGCAGGTGCTCGTGTGCCTGGCCGAAGAGCGGGACGTTGTTTCCAAAGAAAAACTGATGCAGACGGTCTGGACCGACACGTTCGTGACCGACGACGTCCTTACCCGTTCCATTTCAGAACTTCGGAAGATCTTCGCCGATAATCCCAAAAACCCTCACTTTATCCAGACCATTCCTAAAGGAGGGTATCGGTTGTTGCTTCCGGTAGGCGAGGTAAAGCCGCGAGTGGTCGTAGCCAAGCCGGTAGCACCTCCCGCTCAGCCACTCAGGGCAGGGAAGCGCAGGCTCATTCTGATCCTGACGGCCGTTGGGTTCAGCTTGCTGCTGATTGCTTACGCGATTGGCCGCTATAACTCTTCGGCTGGGGAGCCGAGACGGAAAGTTCTCGCCGTGCTGCCCTTTCAAAATCTCAGCGACGATCCTCAGCAGGAATTCTTTGCTGATGGACTCACAGCCGAAATGATCTCCCAATTCGGGAAGGTGTCGTCGGAGCACCTGGCTGTAATCGCCTGGAGTTCGATGTCCCGGTATAAGCACACCTCCAAGCCGCAGGATCAGATCGCGCAGGAGTTGGGCGCGACCTACTTGCTGGATGGGACGGTGCGTCGCTCAGGCAATCACGTGCGCATTACCGCTGAGCTCGAGCAGACCGGCGTTCGTGCTCACGTCTGGTCGAACACCTATGACGGGAACCTGGAAGATGTACTCTCGCTGCAAAGCCAGGTGGCGCGGGAGATCGCGCAGGAAATCCGCCTTCAACTCACGCCTGAAGATCAGCAGCGGCTGGCAAGCCCATCGCCTATCGACGGTCAAGGATATGAGTACTACTTGAAAGCAAAGTCTGAATCCGAAGCAATGCCGCGGACAGCAGAAGAAAAGGCCGAGCACCTCCGCAGTGCCATACGACTGAATCCGCGATTTGCGCCCGCGTACATCACGTTGGCAATGCTTTATCGCAGCCTGGCCAGTGAGGGATTTGCCGATCCCGGAGTCTCATACGCTGCCTCGCGGGAGGTGCTCGCAAAAGTTCTGGAGATTGATCCGAATTCGTCAGAAGCGCACCGTGAATCAGGCTGGATCTCGTGGCGATATGAGTGGAATTTCCGGCAAGCTGACCGCGAGTTCCGCCGCGCAATTGATCTGAATCCGAACGATGCTCAAGCCCACGAAATTTATTCACTGTTCCTCAAGAGCATGGGGCGGTTCGATGAAGCGCTCGGGCAATCAAACCGGGCAATCGAGCTGAGTCCGATGGAGCCCTACAGCCGTGCCAACGCCGGTTCTCTGCTCGCCTTGATGAAAAATTACGAGGCAGCCATGGGCCAGTTCGAAACTGCGGTCCACCTTAATCCGCAACTCCCGTACGTCTGGCAGCGAATGGGTCCGGTGCTGATCATGCAAGGCAAAGATCAGGAGGCGGTTGCGGCTTTGGAGAAGGCACGAGATTACTCCGGTGGAGAGCAAGACAAAATCGCCTGTCTCGGCTATGCGTACGCAGTTAGCGGTAGAGAGGCCGATGCTCGGAAGATGTTGGAACAGCTCAACGTCATCGCCTCGCGAGGCCAGTATGTTTCTCCGCTTCACGTGGCATTCGTTTACGAAGGCTTAGGGGATCACGACAATGCTCTGGACTGGTTGGAGCGCGCGTATCAACGAAGAGATGAATACCTGGTCTATCTAAAGGTTTATCCGGAGTTTCGAGATCTTCATTCGGATCCCCATTTTCAGAATATTCTCCGCAAGATTGGCTTGATCAGTCAGTAGCTCGAGGCGAGGGCGGTTTAGAACGACGTTGAGTGATACTACGGTGGCCCCCCAACAATTTCTCGCACCGAAGGAATGCCATTGCAGCATCTAATATAGGTACGGGGAGCGAGTTCAGTTCCGAAATCGGAATGACCGTTGGAGACGCTTTCCGGAGATTTCCACCGTTTTTCGCTGTTGTTGTCTTTTATTTCGCTGCTCCGATGGAAATTGCAGAGTGCCGGTTCTTCTTCAATCCACTGATTCAAAAGCGTTTGCCTGAACTGTTAGTCCCGTTCCTCCCACGTTTTCGCGAGTTTTCGCTGTTAATTACGCTGTTAGCAGCGAAGGACAGCGCCGTCTGGGCAGTCGCAATGGGCAAAAACTTTTCTCGAGTATGAACGACGCTATCGCAACCAACAAACCTTGGCGCTGTACAAAAGAGCCGCCAATTTCCAAGTCATCGCCCTCGCCTTCATGAAAGATGTTTCTGGGGAGCGATTGCTCTATCGCTTTTCCAGGCTCACTGCCTCTTCGGCTTGCTCTTCTTCCAGATGCGATTCTTCGCCGAGCTTTCGGAGTGACACGTGCTCGACTCGGGCGAGGATGAGCCCTAGCGGCGTCACTGAAACGAAGGTCACGAGCCAAAGCATCATTCCGCAACTCGTGGCGAGTTCTTGCGGAGTGTTAAACAACGAATAGAGCGCTTTGATAGTCGAAAGCTGCGAGCCGCCGCCGACCACCGGCAGCTGCAGGACGCCTCCGGCAACGCTGAAGGCCATGAGAATAATGCCGTACACAAACGTCATCGTGTATACGGTTTCATCGTTGTAGGACTGCAGCACTGCGTAGTACGCGCACGCGATTAAAGTCCAAATCGCGATGGAAATGAAGGCAATAGCCGCAAACGATCCGAGATCATGGATGGTATGCAGGCCGGCGCTGAAGATCCTGATCTTCGAGGCGATGCGGTGACCCGTGTGCGCGTGGCGCCGCGCCAGCTTACGCTCCAGCCATTGCGCGATCTGCTCGCCGTTTCGCCAGACGCTGAAGGCAAATGCCAGCAGGCCCACAACAATGAAGATGAGCACGGCGCCGAGTGCTCGCATGATGTCGATTTGCTTGTCGGTAAAAGTTTTCAGCGTGCCCGAGAGCAGCAGGTCGGCTGCGACGATGACTGTTACCGCCGATATATCGAAGATGCGCTCGACTGTCCAAACCGCGATCTGCGATGCAAAGGTCAGCCCGGTTCTGTGGGCGATGATCAGCGGACGAATCACCTCTCCCGGACGTCCGAGTAGCGCGAGACCAGCAAAGCCGATGTATTGCGCTGGAATCAGGCTCCACGGTGAGACCTTCTTGACCGGCCGCAAAAAGATTGCCCAGCGAAACGCCCGCAGGCCATCGGCGAGATAGACAAGCCCCACGCCGCCGAGGATCTTCCACCAGTTCAGTTGTTCAAGTGATTCTCCGAAGATCTGCCAGTCAAATTTGCGCCAGGAGTGTACCTGCCAGACGACAAGGACGGCCAGAACGATTACCACAATGGACGTGATGATGAGCCGCTTGCGGTCCACGATCGTCAGTTGCCATCCGAAACTTTAGCGGGTGCGGTCTGGGTTGACTTCGCGGATTTGGCAGCCCGCTCCTCCTCCAGCTTACGGCGATTGAAGTCGCGAATGATCGCGCTAACATAAGCGCGGGTTTCGCGATAGGGCGGTACGCCGTGATATTGCTCCACGCTTCCAGCGCCTGCGTTATAGGCCGCCAGCGCGCGGACAGGGTCATTGTGATAGCGCGCCAGCAACTCGCGAAGGTAGCGCGTTCCGGCGTTAACGTTTTCGACGGGATCAAAACTGTTTTTTACACCCAGCTTCGTTGCCGTTTGCGGCATCAGTTGCATAAGTCCTTGGGCGCCCTTCTGGGAGACGGCCGTTGATTTCCCATTGCTCTCGGCGCGAATCACTGCGTGGATAAAGTCGGGATCAATCTGATTATCATTTGCGGCCTTCTCGACGATCAGCGTTAGAGCAGGTTGTACCCTCGTGGGAGCGTTTGGAATGTTGTTGATCTGCGGCTCCGGCACGTCCACATCCGGCTCGAAGCCAAGGATGTTTTCCGACGGCATATCGACGAACTCGTTTTCCGAAGCGGTGAGAAACAGGCGTGTAACCGAGCCAATCTGGCGATGATGATCATGCGAAATGCTGAAACCGTTGCGCAGCACGGCAGATTCACGCGCGCTGAGAGAACCCGCCAGGAGCAGGACGAGGCCAGTGATCGCGAGTAGCCGCATGGGTTTCATTTCAGGACTCCCGCCAACACGTCTTCCACTGCGGCGGCAACACCGCACGCTTCATTGTCCAAGGTAACTGGCCAACCGTTCCGCTTCAGGTCTTCGGACGCATTTGCCATCACGAAAGGGAATCCCGCGAATTCCAGCATCTCCACGTCATTGTAATTGTCTCCGATCGCCATCACCTCGTTCCGCGGGATGCCGAGATGTGAAGCCCACCGCGCCAGCGCCGATCCTTTCGAGCAACCCTGTCGCAGGACATCGAGAATACATAGATCACGGTGATCGTATTGAGTTTTTAAGACGCTGATCTTGCCATTCATCGTTCCATCTTTCAGGCGAGCCTCCGCAGGCTTCATCTTTTCGATGGTGCCGCAAAACATCGCCTGCACCGGATCGCATACGAGCGCAGCCGTGATCGGCGCCACTTCGGCGATGTACATGCGATTCTTGTCGATCCAGCGTTGGATGTTGCTGCCGAGTTCATGCGTGTGCTCTACCACAATCGCACCCCGCTCTTCTTTGTCGAAGGTCAATACCGTGTTCCCGGCGAATTCTGACATGTGCTGGCATAGCCTGTGCGCAATCGCACGCGGAAGCATGTCGGCATAGTGCAGATGACCCACGGTCGAGCGTGTGATCGCTCCATTGGAACTGATCAGGCAGAACTCGAAGCCGAGCTGTTCGGCAATGGGCAAGGCAAATCGATGCCGCCGGCCCGTGACTAAGACGATGTGCACACCTAACTCGTGAGCGCGTCTCAGAGCTTTCAGGTTTGCAGAGGGGATATCCAGAGTGGAATCAATCAGCGTACCGTCGATGTCCACTGCGATCAGGCGAACAGGGAGTGTCACTTGCATTCCATTTTATCGTGAGCAGCAGGCGCGACCGGCAGAAACTGCGCCTTCGCCATATTTTGCTACCTTCCGTAATCTGTTCCCTGTAACCTCTCCCGTATAACTTAATAACGATGATCGGCATACCAGGATTTTTCGGAATCGGCTTCATCCTGCAGGCGATTGCCATCATTCATTTCATCCGCCGCCGGCCAGATTGGTACTGGCTCTGGATCATCATTCTCGGGAGCGGACTAGGGGCTTTCATTTACATCTGTGTGGAAATGCTGCCGGAAATGGGAATGCTGGCTCGCAGCTTCCAGATATTTCCGCGGCGCAGCCGCATCCGGCGCCTTGAAGCGGTCATTCTGGATAATCCGTCGGCAGGAAACTACGAGGAACTCGGCGACCTTTACCTCGATGATGGTAAATATGCTCGTGCGAGAGAGTGCTACAACCGCGCAATTTCGTCGCGCACTGATTCGCCTGATCCTTTCTATCGGCGCGCGCTCTGCTCACTGAAGCTCGAGGATTTTCCAGCAGCAGTAAGCGATCTTCAGCACGTGGTCTCCAAAGACATTCGCTACGATTATGACCGAGCTGCCGGTCTCCTTGCTCACTGCTTCGCCAAAATCGGGCAGCCGGAAGCTGCGGCGGCAATGTTCGAGCGCGTGGTGCAGGTTTCAACTCTCTCGGAAACACTGGTTAACTACGCAGAGTTTTTGAAGTCGCAGGGCAAAGATGAGGAAGCACGCGAATGGGCCGGGCGAGTGCTATTGAGGAAGCGAACATTGCCACGTTATCTGAAGCGCCGCGAACGGACTTGGTTCAGGAAAGCGGCGGCGCTGGCGAAATAATTTAGGCTAGGAGCCCACGAAGCGCGCGTACAGGCTCCGCGCCACGGCAGGATCGCTGGTTCCTTTGATGATCGCCCTTCCATCGCGAAACAAAGTCATCTCATATGCATCGTGCCAGAATTTCAGAACAAGATCGTTATATCGAACCTGGCCGTGAGCGGATAAACGCGAGCTCATTTCGAGAAAATCTACCAGGCGCTCGCGTTCATGAATTTGTACGGAGTTGCGTCCGCAGAGCGTGATCTGCGGGCGAGCTTTGCCTTCCATGTACTCAAAAATTTTGTGCCCGCAGACCCTGCAGCCTTCTCGCGGTATTGCGGCGGAAATTTCGGAGCGATCGTTAGTCCACACATCGATGGAAAGCAGTGTCCGACGCAGCTGTGCGTGTGCTCCGATCAATATCTTCAGCGCTTCAGTTACTTGAATCGACGCGATAACTGTCGTCGCTGAGTTCAGGATGCCGGCGGTGTCGCAGGTCGCGAAGGTTCCGCGAGGAAGCTCTGGGAATAGACAACTTAGGCATGCGGTTTGGCCAGGAAGGATATTCATGCTCACGGCATATGATCTGACCGCGGCAGCGTAGATCCAAGGACGTTCCGATTTGACCGCAAAATCGTTGATGAGATATCTCGTTTCGAAGTTATCAGTGCAGTCCAGTATCAGATCTACTCCTTCCAGCAATGCGAGAGATTGCGGCGTCAGGTCCTTGTCGTGGGCTTCGACCTTCACGTCTGCGTTGATCTGAGAAATCTTGCGCGCGGCAGCCTGCGCTTTCGGAGTGCTTTGGCGCGCGTCCTCTTCGTCAAAAAGGAGCTGGCGCTGCAGATTGCTTGGCTCCACGTAATCGCGGTCGACAATCCGCAGCGTTCCTACACCGGCACGCGCCAGTAACGTACACGTGGAGGCGCCAATTGCTCCGCAGCCGACTACCGCGACTTTCGATGTGCCGATGCGTTTCTGCCCTTCAGGACCGATGGGGGCAAAAAGGATCTGGCGAGAGTACCGTTCGTCCTTGAGCCAGGTGGACTTAACGTCTGGGAACATTTCGCTGCCGAGAATGCATGAGGGCGTCTGGAGCTGAAGAAATCACCTTTATTATAGGCGTATGCTCCCCCAGAGCTGTGCTTGGAACCCGTGCGTCAGCGCGCGCGAAATCGCTTCAATGGAGAAGGCCTAATCCGTTTCCAGATCGCATCGCGTCAAAACGCCATGCAGCACCTATGCAGAGCAGGGGAGACGAGCTCGACTCATCTTCCTGACGAGGTACTGCAACGCTCTAAGCTTGGGATCTTCGCAGAAGCTTTTATTGTTCTGCTGGTAATGGTTTCCAGTCTCTGGGCGCAATCGAGAACGAGCAGCACTTCAACTGCGACGGACACTCTGCAAAACGGCGCCGCCTACTCCGGTGCAGATGTAAGCAGTCCCGAGCCTCCGAACCAAGCCAGTGATGCATTCGCGCGGTATTCCGGATTTCGCGTTCGCAGTGTCGCGTTCAAGAACTCGCAGCGTATTGACCAGAACGACCTGCTGGAGTTGCTTCCGCTCCAGCCTGGCGCTGCGCTTGACCGCAATACCGTTGAAGCCAGCATCCAGCAATTGTTCGCGACGGGACGATTCCGCACCATCTCGGCCGAAGTAGAGCCGCATCCTGACGGCTCACTCGATCTTGTGTTCGTGGTCGATGAAAAGCTCTTCCTGGGCAGCATCGTCGTTTATGGCGCCCCCGGCCCGCCGACTGCGAACCAGCTGGTGAACGCCAGCAAAATGCAGCTTGGACAGGAATTCGACGAGGATGCCGTGGCAAGCGGCATGGAACGTATGAAGCGTCTGCTGGCGGAATCCGGATATTTTGAGCCCACGATCCGAATGAACTCCGAACTCGATCCTCAGCACCAGCGGATCGGAGTTGATTTCATCATCGATCGCGGTGCACACGCTCATCTTGGCGATGTCATCGTGAAAGGCGATTCGGGCTACTCTCCGGGAAAGATCCGAGGGATTACTAAGCTGCACCCAGGTCAGCCAATTACTGCGGCAAGGCTGAGTCGCGCGTTTACGCGGCTACGGAACAAGTATCAAAAGACCGATCACCTGGAGGCGCAGGTCGCGGTTGTCGATCGGAACTACCATCCCGATACCGACAAGCTCGACTACGTTTTCGAAATCAATCGCGGGCCCATTGTGGATGTGCGCGTCGAGGGTGCCCGCATGCGGAAAGGATTGCTCAAGAAGTATGTTCCCATCTTTGAAGAAGGCGCGGTTGACGAGGATCTGCTCTCCGAAGGACGACGCAATTTGCGGGATTACTTTCAGACGAAAGGCTACTTCGACGCTACGGTAACCTCGAAGCTCACGCAAAAAGATGGACGCCAGCTTGTTATTTTCGATGTCGATCGCGGCGAGCTGCACAAATTCACCGATCTTGTCATTAAGGGGAACAAATACTTCCCCTCCGAAAGCATCCGCGAACGAATGGTGATCCAGCCGGCTGATGTGCTGCAGCGACATGGCATATTCAGCTCAGCGCTGTTAACGCGCGATCTGGGCGTCATAACTGGTTTGTATCAGACCAACGGCTTTCAACAGGCGAGCGTTACAGCGAAAACAAACGACGACTACGAAGGTAAAGCCGGAAGACTGCGCGTGGAAATCGATATCGATGAGGGGCCACAGACGCTGGTCCACGCCGTTCAGATGATAGGAAACCTGCACTTTTCCGACGAGGTTCTGCAGGAACAGTTAAGCACCATTCCGGGACAGCCGTTCTCCTCGTACCAGCTCGCGAACGATCGCGATACTGTCGTCAGCTACTACTACGATCGTGGATTTCCTGATGTGCAGGTCGAGACCAGCAGCCAACCTGCACCGGGCGAGGCGAACCGCCAGGACGTTACCTTCAAGATCAGCGAAGGGCGGCAGGTATTCGTCGATAAGATCCTGATTTCGGGGCTGCGCTTTACCAAACCGTTTGTCGTGACTCGCGAATTCGATATGAACGAGGGTGATCCGCTTAGTCAATCGCAAGTTCTGAAAACGCAGCGAAATCTCTATGACCTAAGTATCTTCAACCAGGTTGATATTGCGACGGCCAATTCCGATGGCAACGTCAGCAAGAAGAACCTTATGGTCCAGATCGAGGAAGCAAAGCGTTACACCTTCGATTACGGAATTGGCTTCCAGGTACAAACAGGCAACGTCAACAGCGATTGCCAGAAGATCCAGTTGAACCCCACGTCCACGCAGGTCTGCAATCCAGGAGGGGGCACCGGATTCAGCCCGCTGGTTACCTTCGGCGTCACGCGAGCGAACTTTCGCGGACGCAACGACACCATCGTTTTTCGAACCAATTTGGGACGACTGCAGCAGCGTGCCTCGCTAACCTATGTGCAGCCCCACTGGATGAATCGAGACGATCTCACTCTCAGCTTCACTGCCCTCTATGACAGCACGCAAAACGTGCTCACCTTCAGTTCACAGCAACTTGCCGGATCGGTGCAGGTTTTACAGCAATGGCGGAAGGGCGAGACTTTTCTTTACAAGTACAGCTATCGGCGCGTGAAAGTCGATCAGAGTACTTTGCAAATCAGTCCTGAACTGATACCGCTGCTGGCGCGTCCTGTACGCGTCGGTATGCCGAGCTTCAGCTATGTACGCGACCATCGGGACGACCCCCTCGACTCCAACAGAGGAACTTACAATGCATTCGACTTCGGAGTAGCCTCCGCCATTTTTGGATCTCAGGCGAACTACACCCGTCTATTTGTCCAGAATTCCAGCTATCATTCGTTCGCGGAAAATAGGAACATCAGCGGGCGCCACTGGGTATTCGCTCGCTCGACGCGGATAGGTGTCGAAAATCCTTTCGGCAACCTGAACGTGACCCAAACCGCGACCGCTGGGACTTCGAACGTCTTAACGTCGATTCCCGGCGTCGTTCCTCTTCCGGAGCGATTGTTTACAGGAGGCAGCAATTCGCATCGCGGTTTCGGGCTGAACCAGGCGGGCCCACGGGATCCCGAAACCGGGTTCCCTCTTGGAGGCAATGGCCTTTTCCTCAATAATCTTGAAATTCGCACGCCTCCGATTGCGCTGCCTTACATCGGCGAGAACCTCAGCGCAGTGCTCTTTCACGATGCGGGCAATGTTTTCGCCTCGGCAGGCGATATCTTCCCGAGCCTGAGCCACTGGTCGCAACCGCACCCGGAAACGTGCGTGCCTCATGAAACCCAGGTAACCTCCACCACCCCATCCTGTGATTTCAACTACATATCGCAAGCGGTAGGATTGGGGGTGCGGTATCGGACGCCGATTGGGCCGGTCCGCGTAGATGTTGGCTACAACCTGAATCCACCATTATTTCCGGTCCGGGATGACCCCACGAAGGGACCATATTTAGATCGTACGAGTCACATAAACGTGTACTTCAGTATTGGGCAGACGTTCTGATGAGGGTGCTGTTTTCCATTCTGTTCTCGATTGCGTTCGCGACGTCGATCTACGCCGGCGAGACACTGGACCGCATTGTCGCCACAGTAGATCGCCATGCCATTACGCGTAGTCAAGTCGAGCAGGAAGCCAAATTCACGCACCTGATCAATGCGGAAAAAAGACCGATAACCAATGAAGACGAGGTTGCGGCGCTCGGCCGGCTCGTAGATCGCAGTCTGGTAAGTAACCAAATTGCTGTCTTTGGCGCCATTCCGATCAGCAGGGAAGACCTAGATACCCGCATCTCTGAGATCCGCAAACAAATTCCTGGTGCCGAAACGAACTTAGGTTGGGTTCGCTTGCTTGGAGAAAACGGACTGACGCAGGAGGACGTAGCCAAACGTCTAGCTCAGGAGATCGAGACGCTTCGCTTCATCGATCTGCGTTTTCGCTCGGAAGTGCGGGTCGGTCCGCGCGCCGTCCAGACGTATTACGACACCAGGTTTGTTCCCGAAATGAAAGCGAAAAACGTTGCACCGCCGCCGCTGGATCAAGTGCAGGACCAGATTGAGGCAATTCTTCGCGAGGAACGCGTAAATGGCTTGATCTCCGACTGGTTGAAGAGTCTGCGTAATCAGAGCCGAATTCAGGGATTTGATCCTTCTCTTCCGCTGACCGGAATCGATAAGAAGACACCCGACGTTTCCGATCTTCACTTCCTTCCATTGCATGTCTCTGGCCCCTCGGAAGCAGCCAAACAGTAATCCACATGACCGCCGATCCGATCACGTCCCCTTCACGCAGACGCCGATGGATCGTGCTCGGAGCGATAGCTGCGATGATCATAGGCGCGATCATCACCGCGCTGAGCTATGTGCACAGCAACTCATTTCGCGAGATGGTTCGCAGCGAAATTGTCGCTCAGCTTGAACGGGTCACGGGCGGAAAGGTTGAGGTCGGCAGCATCACCTGGAGCTTATCCGGGCTGCAGGCCGACGTGAGCAACTTAACCATTTATGGGAAGGAGAAGCCGGGCGACATTCCCTATGCGCATTTCGATCATGCCCATGTCACATTGAAGGTCATCAGCTTCTTTCGCCGGGAGCTAGGGTTGCGTGAACTGGATGTCGAGCATCCGGTGATTCATCTGATCGTCTATCCCGACGGAAGCACGAATCAGCCGCAACCGAAGATCAAACAGACCTCGAATGGCGAACTCGAACAGTTGTTCGCCTTGCGTGCCGATCATCTCCGCATCGTCGATGGAGAGCTTGTGCTGAACGAGAAGCGGATTCCGCTGGACCTCGAGGCGAACGGTATAGCTGCGAGCATGGCGTACGTTGCCGCTCCAGAGAACGGCTATAAGACTCACATTCAATTCGGCCAAGTGCGTTTGCAGCGCGCGGGAGCCGAGCAGGTCCTCTCGCAAGGGCAAACGGATTTCACCATCCAGAAGAACGCGATCCACGTAAGCTCCCTGCAATGGACCAGCGGCAAATCGCGAGTGCAGGCAAGGGGAACTGTGACCGATCTGCGGAATCCGCGGATTGATGCAACGTACAGCGGAACTGTTGAGCTGCGCTCTCTTGGAAACGCTCTCGGCATAGCGGAACTGCGCGACGGCGCCGCCGAGTTCGGTGGGACGCTGCGTTATCGGTCATCTGAAGATTTCTTCAGTTCAGGACACCTCAAACTGACAAACGGCTCCTACTCGGGACCCGAGCTTCGTCTGGCCGACGTCGATGCAACTTCGGACTACACCATCGACGTCGACCGAATAACGATCACGAAATTGAACGGACGAGCACTGGGGGGCAGCTTCAATGGCGGAGCAAGTCTGCTGCACTGGATCAAACTCGCTCCCAAAACGGAAATAGGAACCGGACCGCGCAGAAAACTTGCGACCAAACCAGTGGAAGGATCCGTTCAGCTCGTTGTATCAGGAATGCAGTTGGGGACGGCCTTGCGTGCAGTGCTTCCGGCAAAGAGTCCGGTAAACCGCTTGCAAATCGCCTCTCGGGCGCAAGGTCGTGTCGCCGTTCGCTGGACTGGTTCGCCCAAGCTTGCTGACGCGACTGTGGATCTGAACGCGGAATCGCCGGCGTTTGTACAACCATCCGAGCTACCTTTACGCGGACTGATTCAAGTTACCTATCACGGGCGCGATGAGCGCATCGACGTCACCGGCCTCAGTCTCGCCACTCGTATGACGCGACTGAACGCCACGGGCGCAATCGGAATCGAGTCCCAACTGAAGCTCTCGGTCAACACATCCGATCTCGCCGATCTTGAGCCGGTGATGCACGCTTTCGGCGCTCAAACACAAACGCTGCCTGCCGTTGTACATGGACAAGCTTCGTTCAACGGCACGGCCACAGGAAAGCTGGCCTCGCCTGCGATTCACGGGCACATCCAGGCTGCTGACTTCGACACTCTAGTGCCTTCATATCCCGAGATTCAGGGTGGGGAAAGGACTTCTGCAGCCTCCCGGAATGGACAACTGCTGCGATGGGATTCTTTGGATGCCGACATAAATTATTCGCCGAATTCCATTTCGGCACGCAACATTGTTCTGAAGCACGGAAAGGCTGAAATTCTGGGAACCGCCAGCGCGAATCTGCGCGATGGCTTATTCGCAGCCGACTTACCAATTGAGGCACATTTAAGACTGCTCGACAATGACATTGCCGGCTGGCAGACCATCGTTGGAACCAGCTATCCCATAACGGGGACATTCGCCGCTCAAGTCACATTGTCCGGGACAGAACAGGATCTTCGCGGCCGAGGACATGTGCAAGTCACGGGCGGATCCGTCTACGGAGAGCCGTTTCGGTCGCTTTCTGCCGATGCCCAACTGCGAAACCGGCAGCTCGATTTTCGCAACATATCATTCCAGCAAAACGGTGGACACGTCACCGGTGCAGCCACCTACGATCTCACCTCCCAAAGTTTTACGTTGAATCTGACCGGGAATGACTTCGATCTCGCTCACATCGGGCGATTGCAAAACAAGAAACTGCCGGTGGGCGGCCGCGCTCAATTTACGGTTGCGGGATCAGGAACAATCCACCAGCCGGTACTGAACGCGCAGATTACTGTGAAGAATCTCGTGCTTGGCGGAGAGCAGGAAGGCGACCTCGTAGGCACTGCGGTTACCCGCGGAGCAGACCTTCACGTCGAGGCGCGCGCAAACACTCAGATCGCGTCGGCGAATCTCAAAGGAGACATCACCGTGCGCGGGGACTGGCCGGCTGAGTTGCATCTCGATTTGGCGAAGCTCGATTTTGATCCGCTCCTGAGAGTGTATCTGCCCGGCAAGTTGACCGGGCATTCGTCGATGTCCGGCAAACTCACCCTGCGCGGTCCGTTGAAGCACCCGAATGAAGTTGTCGTCACGGGTGACATCGATCAGTTCGCGACTGACATTCAGAATCTCAGGCTGCGCAATGAGGGGCCTCTGCGATTCTCAATTGGCAATGGGACGGCCAAGATCGATCAACTGCACATCGTGGGAACAGACACCGACATTACCGGATCGGGAAGTGTGGAGCTTACCGGCACGCAGCGGCTCGATTTGCATGGAAACGGTCATCTAAACCTTGCCATCCTCGAAAGCTTCAACTCCAATCTCTCGTCTTCGGGCCAGGTGACATTTACGGTGAACGCCACCGGGAAGGTAGATTCGCCATCGCTCGCCGGCAACGTGCAGATTGCGGACGGAAACGTTTCATTGACCAATCTTCCCAATGGGCTCAGCGCCATTAACGGAACGCTTACCTTCGACACCAATCGCTTGCGCGTGCAGACGCTTACGGCAAAGAGCGGCGGTGGCGATCTAGTGCTTGGTGGCTATATCACTTACGCCAACGGCCTGTTCTTCGACTTAAATGCGACCGGACACGACATTCGCATTCGCTACCCAGAAGGCGTAAGTTCGCAAGCGACGGCGGACCTGCGGCTGGTGGGAACGGCACAGAACTCGGTACTTTCGGGCGATGTCACGATTACCAAGTTCGGACTCACTCCGCAATTTGACCTTGCGACGTATGTACAACGAGCCAAGCAGACGCCTGCTCCTCCCAATCCGAATTCGCTCGTAGATAACATTCGACTTGATGTCCACATAGTTTCTACGCCCGAGCTGCGCGTCGAAACCTCGATGGCGCGGCTCTCAGGAGACGTCGATATTCGGCTGAGAGGCACGGCAGCAAGGCCGTCCGTCATGGGACGGATGAGTATTGCCGAAGGGGATATTACCTTCAACAGTACTACTTACCATCTCGAACGCGGCGACGTGGTGTTTGCTAACCCGGTGCGCATTGAGCCTGTCATCAATGTGGAGGCGTCCGCGCGCGTACGTGATTACGACATTACTCTGGGCTTCCACGGTACCCCCGACAAGCTGAACATTACCTACCGCTCCGAGCCCCCTCTGCCGTCGGAAGACATCATCGCCCTGCTCGCGTTCGGTCGCACGCGGCAGGAAACAGAAGTTCAGGCCGAACAAGGATCTCAAGCGGCAACCGGCGAGACCTTCGCCCAAAGCGCTTCGAGTGCCATTTTGGGAGAAGCATTAAATGCTGCCGTGAGCAGTCGCGTACAAAAGCTGTTCGGAATTAGCCGCATCAAGATTGATCCCAATCTGGGCGGAACAGAAGGGAATCCCAACGCGCGCCTGACCGTCGAGCAGCAGATTTCCAAGGACCTGACCGTGACTTACCTGACAAACCTCGGGCAGTACGCGCAAGAAGTCGTGCAGGTTGAGTACAACATCAACAGAAACGTTTCCCTGGTCGCCGTCCGCGACTACACCGGCGTGCTCGCAATCGATCTGCGCGTTCGGCAGCGAAAGAGATAAGTGAGGGAACAGGTCACAGGTTACAGGAAACAGGGAAACCAATTCGTAACCCTGTTCCCTGTCCCCTGTTCCCTGTAACCTGTCCGCTATGGACTCTCGCGAGCTCATGATCGAGCGCCAGCTCAAGGCGCGCGGAATCGCGAGCGAAGCTGTTCTTGCTGCTATGCGCAAGGTTCCACGTGAAGAATTCGTGGCTCCTGAGCTGCAGGAACATGCTTACGAGGACCGACCGTTGATCATCGGATGTTCGCAAACCATTTCCCAGCCGTATATCGTCGCTTCAATGCTTCAGGCGCTTGAATTGAGGCCTGAAGATCGCGTACTCGAATTGGGAACCGGTTCCGGATACCAGACTGCGCTGCTTTGCGAACTCTCCCAGAGCGTGATCAGCATCGAACGCCACGCTCCGCTCGCCGAATTGGCTCAGCAGCACCTCGCACGCCTCGGCTATAGGAACTTCGAAATCGTCGTTGGCGACGGCACGGTCGGATACTCGCCCGCAGCTCCTTACGATGCAATCATCGTTTCCGCCGCCGCTCCAGAAATCCCTCCAGCTCTCGTCGAGCAGCTTGCAGAACGCGGACGAATGGTTCTGCCAGTGGGAAGCCGAGAACTACAGGATTTAATTCTTGTAAGAAAAAGCGGGGATGGAATTTTTCGTGCTCGCCTCGACGGCTGCGCCTTCGTGCCGCTCATCGGTCAGGAGGGATTTCGCGAGTAAATAACGAGCGGAAATCCGCCTCCTGCTGCAACAAATCTGATTACCCGCAGAGCTAACGACTTAAGGGACTGGCGTCGACAGCTTTTTGCCCATCAGCAGGCCATCGAGACCACCGGGGTAATAGCGCCGCAAGGTCTTTACGACGCTAAAACCGTGCTTTTTATAGAAGCTCAGGCCCGGATGATTGTTTACTGCCACCTCAAGGATTAGAGAGTCGCAGCCCAATGTTGCGAAGCCGGCTTCAAGCTTCTTCATAAGAATTGATCCCAAGCCGCTTCGCTGGACCTGAGGAGCAACGTCGAGGGTTACTACGTGTCCCACGCCTCCACGCTGTTGATGACCCAAAATGAAACCCATCGGCCCGCCGTTTTCTTCAGCCACGAAACACAATGCTCGCGGCGCTCTCAAGTAATACGCAAGCTCGTCACGGGAATATGCGATCTCTCGAGAAAAGCAGGCCTGATCGAGTGCCCAAAGTTGTTCGAAATCGTCGGGCCGATATTGGCGTATTTCGGGCATTGCGAGCCCGCTACGCTGGCTTTCCCTGATGAATGAAAGGAAGCTTCTTAGGATCCGATACGGTCACTTTTCCGTCAGCTCCCAACACATAGGGTTGACCAGTGGGGTCGAGCGGCACTCCGCGAAGAGCGCCAGCTGATATCAACTCTCGCCAGGAAGTCGGATTGCGGCCAAATTTCGCTCTAAAACGATCTACAAGCGATTCCAATTCCGGGACTTCCTGATCGACAAGGAGGCAGGCCAGATGTAACTGCGCGTTGCGCCGTATGTCCTTGTCTGTCGACTGATCATAAATGCTCTGCCACATGAATCGCGCCGTGTCCAGACTGCCTGCATCGGTCAGCATCTTCGCCGCCATCACCTTGAGCGCCGGATGCGCGTGGGGAACATGGGAGCCTTCTTCAAACGTTTTAGCCGCCGCCAAATAGTCGTGCATTCCCTGGTACTGAATGAAGCCGAGGGTCATGTAGAGATGCCAATTATTCGGATTGTTCTCAATCCCTTTGCGTACCAAAGCCACTGCGGCTTCGTCGTCGCCGGCGCCGCTCGGAGGAGGCTGCTGCAGAAACGTCGAGCCCCACTCATAGGCAACGATTAAATGTGGATCGAGAGTGGTTGTGATATCAAGCAGCGGAGCCAGTGCTTTGTATTGCATCGAATTGCGCAGGTGCTTGGCGCCGAAATATTGGACGACGCGCATCCAATAGATATCCGCGAGCAAGCCTGAGTACCCTAAACTCGCGCGTTTCAGAAACTGGGGAGACGAGATAAACAGCACGTCTTCCAACGAAGAACTGGGGTACGACGCCTCTACGCGCTGCAAGACCAAACAGCTCGCAACAAACGACGCGATGAGGAGCAGAGAAGTGACGATTGTGGACTGTCGACTCACTTCAAATTCCTGCGCGAGAAAATTAGCGTGGCCGCGCTTACCGCCACGCACGAGTACAAGAGCGCATAAATGGTGTTGTACCCGACCAGGACTGCTGAAATCTTCTCATCGTGGGCGGCACGCGTGATTACATTCAAACGGTCCAGATTCGGCACGATGTACGAAGCCGCCCAGGAGAACCATCTGGTCACGCCGTGGGCAGCTTCCGCAAACCCGCGCAGATCCTGCGCAAAACTTCCCGCCACAAAGAGCGCCAGAGTAAACAAAGCAGAAAGCAATGGCGACGAGAACGACGAAAACAGCAAAGCCAATCCGATCACAACCAGGAACTGTAAAAGCAGAAAATAAATCGCGATCAGTACATTCGCGTCGGCAGCCGCGACATTCCTCATAATCAGAAATAGCACGAGATAGAAACCCACGGTCATCGCCAACGTGTTCACGGCAAGCGTGCCGGCCAGTCCAAAATATTTGCCGACGATGAATTCTCCGCGTCCGATGGGACGAGCCAAGACGGGATACAGCGTCTTCCGCTCGATCTCCTTCGACACGAGGCTGATTCCAACAAAAATTGAGATTACAGTTCCAAAAATGGAAATCGCTGTCAAACTCAGATTGATCAGCAGAACGCGCTGAACTCCAACCGAGATCTCACTGATAAGCGGTGCGCACGCAACTAGCAAGAGCGCAAACAGAATGAGGTTGTAAAGAACGCGGTCGCGCACGGCCTCGCGAAAGGTATTGAAAGCTACTGCTCGAAGACGGCTGCTCACGGGCGCGCCTCCGGTCGGTCTGCAACACGCTCCAGAAAAAATTCTTCGAGAGAGCCTCCAACAGGATTCACCGAGATGAGGCGAGCATGAGGGGCGCGCACGATGTTGAGCACATCCTGCAGCTTCGCCTCTTCAACGGTGGCGCGAATGGTATCCCCAGCCGCGTGACAACTCACGCCGATGGCTTCCAATTTGGGAGTCACCGCAGCGACCTGCTTCGGGTCAGTACCGTTCGCGGTAGCGGGCGGGTTAGCGATGTCCCAGATCACGTCAAATCGCTTTCGCGCTTTGCCCAGAAGCTCCGCCACGACGCCGACTCCGCGCAATTCCCCACGGTTCAACACCGATACGCGATGACAAAGCGCCTGCGCGTCCGCCAGGATGTGCGTTGAGAAGAAGACGGTCTTGCCTTCCTGATTAAGCGCCTGAATGAATTCGCGAATTTCGCGCCGACCGACTGGATCGAGTCCAGACATGGGCTCATCAAGAAACACCACTTCAGGCTCATGCAAAACCGCCTGGGCGATGCCGACGCGCTGCAGCATCCCTTTGGAAAACTTTCGCAGTTGGACTCGAGCGTGTTCCGCGAGCCCTACACGTTCCAGCAGCTTAGGAATGCGAATGCGTAGGTCGGCAGCCGATACCCCCGACAGCGTGCCGTAGTAATCGAGCAATTCGGTCGGGGTGAGGTAATCGTAGAAGTAAGGCTGCTCAGGCAGGAATCCGATGCGCGCACGAATAGCCGGATCGCGCCAGTCGCGCCCAAGAATGCGTGCGGCCCCCGCCGTAGGAAAGGTCAGCCCCATCAGGAGCTTGAGAGTAGTGGTCTTTCCAGCTCCATTCGGTCCAAGAAAACCAAAAACTTCTCCGGCCGGAACTTCCAAATGAAATGGCTTAAGCCCAACCTTTTTGGTCTTCCGCCAAAAGCCAACCGTGTATGTTTTTTCTAGTTCGAGGATCTCGAGGGCAAGCATAGCTTCGCTACAAAACACCTAGCACAGCGATATCAATTCCGCAACGCAGGGTATGAGTTGATGCAAAGGTTTGTTGTTACCCTAGCAAACACCTGGAACGGCATCACATCAACATCGTCGCCGATCACCAATCACATCTGCAAACGATGATCTAGCGCGGCACGAATTCAGTAACCGTCATTCCGTCGTATGTCCCCAACTCTCTCGTCCGGTAGCTCGTCGCCGTTTCACTCGTGATCCATTTAGTGGTTTGTTCAGATTCAGTATGACCGACGACCAGGAATCGCTCGCGATTGGGAATAGCGGTCGCAAGAAAACTTGTCACTTGCCGTTTCGTTTCCTGATTAAAGTCGCGTGGAAGGGGCACCACTGGCGCATGGACTTTGTAGTAGCTGAGGGGTGCGAATAAGTCACTCTGCGCAATGTCCGTGGTAGGCATCGGACGAAAACTCGATTCGCGCAGCCCGCTACAGATCAACAGGGGAGCATGAGTTGTGGCAGCGCTGGCATCCGCAACATTCAACGCGTCTTTCCATGAAAACCCGTGGCTCTTCCAAGTTTTGCCGGGGAACTCATTAAACGTGAATGCAATCAATGCAAGGCAGAATATGGTTCGCACAACCCTCGAATTGAGACGACTGACCAGCAATCCCCAACAGAGCGCGACTCCGGGTAAAGCGACGAGTCTGTAGCGCTCCGCGAAGATGTGCACCGGCGTGTATAAACTGACTGCGTACAAAGACAAAAGGGGGACTAGCCCCAACACCAAGCAAGCAGGAATCGTGGCTCGGTGCTCATGTTCCGGTGCTCCTAACTTCCCAACAATCACAGCGATGAATACGGCACCTACAAATACCGAACCAACATTGCCAGGAACTACTGTTATGAATAGATCCGCGGGCCGCGGAAGCCCGAGGTAGACATGCGACTGCGTCGTCTGGGCTATCCATAGAACGCGAGGAATGACTGGCAACATCATCACGCCAAAGGGTAGCATTGAGATCGCGAAGTTACGCTGGTAACTGTTCCACTCTCTTCGTTTGAATACGACAAAAACGATCGCGAGAGCACCCAGGATGACACTGAAGAGATAGTGAAAGTAGAAGACGCTGCCAAGCGCGATTCCGAAAGTAGTCGCTCTCGCTGTGGTATTTCTCTCCATCCATCGCAGCAGAGCCAGGATAGAGCAGTTGACTGCGAGCGTCGCGAATGCATATGGCCGCGCGTCAATTGCGGCAAACGACACAAATGGATGAACGCAGAAAATGACGGTTACGATTCCGGCTACGTCCCACTCGAAGAATCTTCTCGCGATGCAATACAAGACGTACGCCGCAGAAATCATCGCGAAGACTGAAGGCAGCCTCAGCACGACTTCAGAGGACCCGAATAGAGTCTTAGTGAACCAGAGAACGTACGTGTAAATAGGAAAGGCGAGGCCCTGGTGCGCCCAGATCTTTCCAAAGCCCTGACTTATGGACCAGTAGGAGTTTGTTTCATCGAGCCACAGCGGAGATCGGATCCCCGAAAACCAATCGGTGACGGAGAAAGCTAGTGCAAACGTTAAAGCGATGCGTGCGACGGTTTGAGTGACTTGCTCCACCCTGCTTCGATCAAGTGCAGCGACAGATGAGCTCCGTTTGCCTTCGATCGTGCCGAAGGTCGCCGCGAAAATTTCCTTAGCTGTCGTGCTGGACATGTGGATTTTCTTCATTATGCCTTGGAAATTAGGGTGCCGTTGAGATCCGCTTGGTCCGAAAGAGCAAGTACCGTCGTAACCATATAGGTGCTCGGGATCGTACTCAGTTAAGGGGCAGCCTGTCGTAGACTCGGCATCAACGTCCTCTCCGGGACCAACTCCGAATCGTTGCAGCTCCGGGTCCATGAATTCCACAGTTGATGAAGTCCAATATCGGCTTCGGGTTCCGCTCTCCGCGGATCGAGACGCCCGACCCCAATTATCAATTGTGTTTCCCTGCCTGAATGAAGCCGAAACTGTAGGAAATTGCGTCCGAAAGGCGACTGAGGCGCTGCGCAAATATCATGTTCGCGGGGAAGTGATTGTTGCTGACAACGGTTCTACCGATGGGTCCAAGGACATTGCGTCAAGCGAAGGGGCTCGCATCGTCGAAGTAGCGGAACGAGGCTACGGGAGCGCTCTGCGCGCAGGTATTCGCTCCGCTCGCGCGGATTACATCCTCATGGCTGACTGCGATGATAGCTACGACGTCACTCATTTCGATCATTTTCTTCAGCCATTGCACGCTGGTGCTGATCTCGTTATGGGCAATCGCTTCCGCGGCGAGATTCGGCCGGGAGCTATGCCGTTCCTTCACCGCTATCTTGGAAACCCAGTTCTAACCTGGGTAGGACGACTCTTCTTCCGATCCCAATGTGGCGATTTCCACTGCGGAATACGCGCCTTTCGCAAGGAAGCTGTCGAGCGCATGGATCTTCGTTCCACCGGAATGGAATTCGCCAGCGAGATGGTAGTGAAGGCAAGCCTTCTCGGAATGAACGTTGCCGAAGTACCAACTACACTATCTCGCGATGGGCGGAGCCGCCCACCTCATCTGCGTACGTGGAGAGATGGCTGGCGACATCTGCGATTTCTTCTGATGTACAGCCCTCGGTGGCTCTTTCTATATCCAGGTATCTTGCTTGTGGCTGCCGGACTTATAGGCTGTGCATTGTTACTCCCAGGACCCCGCGTGTTTCACGGCATCGGCTTCGATGTACACACCCTGCTGTACGCCTTCATTTCTGTACTTTTGGGATTTCAGCTGATCACTTTCGCGACTTTCACGAAAGTATTCGCAATCACGGAAGGGTTGCTGCCTAAGGATCCGCGGCTTACGCGTGCATTTCGCTGGATCAATTTAGAGTCTGGCTTGGTAGTCGGCGGGTTTCTGATAGCAATAGGTCTGAGCGCCTCCATCTGGGCAATGTCTCACTGGGTTCGGGAAAGTTTCGGCGCCTTGAATCCGGTTCAAATGATGAGAGTCGTCATGCCTGCCGTGTTTTGTCTGACTTTCGGAACCCAGATCGTCTTCAGCAGCTTTTTCCTAAGCATCCTTGGACTTAGGCGGCGATAAGACCAAATGGGAAATCGCAAGCAGCTCTTAGCCGAGTTCATGATGCAAGCTCCCAGCCAACCTGCAACCAATTATTGGCGAGCTGTTGAAATCGAAGAGGTCATTCGATACGGATTGCCATGCGGGATCGGTTTAGATCTTGGCTGCGGTGATGGGCACTTGACGTCTATTCTGATCGGCCACGTTGGTTCACGTAATTTAGTTGGAATTGATATTGATGCGAAGGAGAGCTCAATTGCGAGAAAGCGGGGTATTTATCGCCAAGTATTGACGGGCACAGCCAACAGCCTACCTTTTGAAAATAGCACTTTTGATTTTGTGTTTTCGAATTCAGTTCTCGAACACCTAGAGAACATCCATCTCTCCTTGTCGGAGATTGCGCGTGTACTTCGGTGTGGCGGTCGTTTCCTATTCACCGTTCCGGGGCCGGATTTTCACGACTGTCTAAAAGGACCCCTATTTGGAAAACGCGAATCATACCTCCGTGACACTGACGAGCGGTGTGCCCATTTGCGATATTGGGGCATAGGAGACTGGTCTGACCATTTGGGATCGAGGGGATTAAACATAATCCACCACCACGGTTATTTAAGTCGAGACCAATTGCGTAGATGGGAATTGATCGCGCGCCTTACCAGTGGGATTCTCTATCAGTTCGTGCGGAAGAGGAAACAGCCGATCGAACTGCAGAGGAGACTCGGTATCCGTAATTCTGCGCTGACACTACCACGTGTAATCGCAAAATCCGTTGCGGCCGTCATGGATTTCGGTTTCAAGAGCACCAACTCTGTTTGTGGCTGTTTGCTAATCGAGGCAACAAAGGGCACAGATGCTCATACAGACAACTAGTGCTGTTCGCGCGAACCTGCTTCGGCAAAGTATTCAGAATCGTCTGAGGACGCTGTGCCTCTAAAAAAGATACGGGTAGCAGCAGTTGGCTTGGGATGGGTGGCGCTCCACAGGCATTTGCCGGTACTGGATCGGAGCGAAGACTTTGAAGTCATTGGTGTCATTGATCACACACCTGGCATTGCGAAGAGGGTGGCGGATCGCAGAGGCTACCCAAGATTTGCAGAGACATCTGTCCTGAGCGACATCGATTGGTTATCAGAAGTCGATGTCATTACTGTGGCGACTGCACCGATGAGTCATTTTTCAGTTGTAACCGAGGCCTTGCAGCTCAGGAAACACATCTTGACCGAAAAGCCGTTTGCCATGTCGGTGGCTGAGGGTGAGCAAATGGTGAGCCTAGCGGCTAAGCAGGATCGAAGGCTTGCGATCGTTCATAACTTTCAATTCGCCCGCTCTACTCGCCGCCTTTGTTTGGAGCTTGAGCAGGGAAAAATGGGAGAGATCCTGGCGATCAACGCAGTCCAGTTTAGCAACCCTAGACGGCGACTTCCAAAATGGTACGATGACCTTCCCTTAGG
>DASTZZ010000095.1 GCA_035764005.1 Terriglobales bacterium | reverse complement strand
CACGATCGTCAACATCGTACAAAGCCTCAAGCTGCCCGACGGCAATATCAAAGTCCTGGTCGAGGGCGTTGAGCGCGGGAAGGTTCTTCAGATCGTCGACACCGACGGTTTCTTCCACGCGAGCGTTCGCGTCGCCAAGTTCACGGTCGAAGCTACGCCTGTGATTGAGCAGGCGATGCAGCGCGTCACGTCGCTGTTCGAGCAGTACGTAAAGCTCTGCCAATCACTGAATTACGAAACCATGATTGCGGCGGTCAGGATGGAGGATCCCTCCAAGCTGACCGATGTGATCGCTGCCAACATGCAGCTCTCGATCGAAGAGAAACAGGAGCTACTTGAGATCTTCGATCCGGCTGAGCGCCTGAATCGCGTTGCCGATGTTCTCGAAATCGAAATCGAGAAGCTGAACATGGATCGCACCATCCAGACCCGCGTAAAGCGGCAGATGGAGCGCGCGCAGAAAGAGTACTACCTCAACGAGAAGATCAAAGCCATCCAGAAGGAACTCGGTCGCGGCGAGAAAAGCGAGTGGGACGAGCTCAAAAAGAAAGTCGATACCGCCGGAATGCCGAAGGAAGTGCATGAGAAGGCGCTGCAAGAGCTGAAGAAGCTCGAAGCCATGCCGCCGATGTCGGCCGAATCGACCGTCTCGCGCAATTATCTTGACTGGCTGCTCGCAGTTCCCTGGCGTAAGAAGTCGAAAGAGATTCGCAACATCGAATCTGCTGAGAAGATTCTCAACGAAGATCATTATGGGCTGGAGAAGATCAAGGAGCGCATCCTTGAGTTCCTCGCTGTCCGCCAGCTGGTAAAGAATCCCAAGGGCTCGATTCTTTGCTTCGTTGGACCTCCGGGCGTAGGCAAGACCTCGCTGGGAATGTCGATCGCCAAGGCGACTGGCCGCAAGTTCGTGCGCCTCTCGCTCGGCGGCGTGCGCGATGAAGCTGAGATTCGCGGACATCGCCGCACTTATATCGGCGCTCTGCCAGGACAGATCATCCAGTCGATGAAGAAGGCGGGCACGAAGAACCCAGTCATCATGCTCGATGAAGTCGACAAAATGGCGGCCGACTTCCGCGGCGATCCGTCAGCCGCGCTGCTCGAGGTTCTCGATCCGGAACAGAATTTCATGTTCCAGGATCACTACCTCGACGTCGAATACGACCTTTCGCAGGTGCTCTTCGTAGCCACAGCCAACGTGCTGCACACGATCCCGGCTCCGCTGCAGGACCGCATGGAAGTGCTCCGCCTCCACGGCTACACCGAGCTCGAGAAGATCGAAATTGCCAAGCAGTACCTGGTTCGCAAGCAGCGCCAGGCGACCGGCTTGTCGGAATCAAACATCGTCTTCACCGACGACGCGATCACCGAAATCATTCGCTCTTACACGCGCGAAGCCGGCGTTCGCAATCTCGAACGCGAAATCGGCAATATCGGTCGCAAGGTTGCGCGCAAGGTCGTAAAGCAGGGCTTGGAATACTCAACAACTGTCAGTGCGGAAAACGTATCCGAGTTCCTCGGCGTCGCGAAGTTCCGCGACATGCTTGCGCACGAGAAGAGCGAAGTCGGTCTCGTTACTGGCCTCGCCTGGACCGAAGTTGGAGGCTCGATCCTCTCGACCGAAGTCACGATCGTGGACGGCAAAGGCAAACTCACGCTCACCGGCAAACTGGGTGACGTGATGCAGGAATCGGCCCAAGCGGCAATGTCATACATCCGCTCTCGCGCCAACCGCCTCGGTTTACCTCGCGACTTTTATCGCAACATTGACATTCATATCCACGTGCCAGAAGGGGCGATTCCGAAAGACGGGCCCTCGGCAGGCATCACCATGGCGACCGCAATCGCAAGTGCATTGAGCAAGATCCCAGTGCGACGCGATATCGCAATGACCGGCGAAATTACGCTGCGTGGCAAGGTTCTGCCGATCGGCGGACTCAAAGAGAAGCTGCTCGCAGCGCATCGTGCGGGCATCTTTGAAGCTATCTTGCCGAAGGACAACGAGAAGGATCTGTCGGAAGTCCCGGAAAATCTGCGCAATGCCATGAAGCTGCACTTTGCAGATACGATGGACGACGTGTTGGCTATCGCGCTCGAAGGTCCTCTGCCCGAGTACATCGAGTCGGCTGAGACGCAGGGAATGCCGGCTGTGACGCCGACGCAACCTTCGCAGTTGCCCGTGCAGCATCAGTAAAGCAGCATTCAGCACTCGGGAATCAGAATTTAGCAAAGCCCGCGATAAGCGGGCTTTTGCTTGTGCTCTCATCGAAACCGCGGGTGTTTCAACGCGTACCTCTCCGCTACGGAAAGACGGCACTGACTCTATTTCTTCCCTTCGTGTACTCCGTGGCTCCGTGGTGAAATAGGAGTTGATGAAGCTCGATGCGCGCTTTCTGAAATCTGCGACAGCCCCCGAGCACTTCCCTGCTCCGAGCGCACCAGAGATTGCATTCCTGGGTCGCTCGAACGTCGGCAAATCCAGCTTGATTAACGCGCTGCTCGGGCAAAAGATCGCGCATGTGAGTTCCACTCCGGGACGCACGCAGACCATCAACTTCATCGAGATCCGGCAAAAGCCGCAAACCGTCGAACCAGACCTGATCCTAGCCGACCTTCCAGGCTATGGATACGCCAAGATCTCGCGCGAGATCAGCTCTGAATGGCCGAAGTTCATCGAGCCGTATCTCGCGGAACGTGAGCCGCTGCGATTATGCGTGTGCCTCGTCGATGCAAATGTTCCTCCACAGAAGAGCGATCGGCAATTGACCGAATGGCTCCAGCAGCATGATCGCGAACTCTTGCTTGTTGCAACGAAGTCTGATCGATTGTCGGCAAATCAGCTCAACAAATCTCTCGCGCAACTCAGACGCGAGCATGAAGTGGAACGAATCGTGCCAGTTTCGGCGAAGACCAAAAAGGGAATGCCAGAGTTGTGGCAGGAAATTCTCACTGCTGCAGGCGAATCCGTTTAATTCCTGACCCGGCCAGCCAGGCCCGGAAGGGCCGAAAGAAGCGCAGCCCAGCGGCGTCAGCCCTGGGTTCCGGCAACGCAACAAATCTGAGCCTGAAAGGGCGACATCTAAGACTCGATTAGCCACAAATGGCCTTGGCCGCGCGCTCCGGATGATCAATCGCGTTTCGTGATCCACGAAAATTCGTGCCGCCCTTTCAGGGCTCATGTATTGCCGCTCGCTATCCCAGGGCTCACGCCGCTGGGCTGCGCTTCTTTCGCCCCTTTGGGCCTCTCGTTTTTTCGCTTTGAGCACGTATATAGGCACGCTCAGTCTCCACGTCCATGAACTTGAATCATCCGTTCGCACCTGCCAATCTACTTACATATGGAAAGTATTGACGGACACATGCAGCCGCGGCCCGTTTCGGAATCCGTTTCCGAGATGGCCGAAGTGGTTCTTCCTAACGACGCGAATCCCCTCAACAACTTGCTGGGCGGACGGCTGATGCACTTCATCGACATCGCCGGCGCCATGGCCGCGCACAGACATAGCCGAAGCTATGTTGTGACGGCCTCGATGGACCACATCGACTTTCTCGCTCCCGTGCATGTGGGTGATCTGTTGATTCTACGTTCATCGGTAAATCGCGCCTTCCATACCTCGATGGAAGTTGGCGTGAAGTGCTGGGTGGAGAACTACATCGCCGGTACGCGGCGGCACATCGCCTCTGCTTACCTGACATTTGTGGCTATCGATAGTCGCGGACGGCGCGTGCCCGTTCCACCCGTGATTCCAGAAACAGAAGAAGAAAAGCAGCGTTTCGAAGATGCCGGGCGCCGCCGCGAATTGCGCAAGCAGGAGCAGGAGCGCAAGCGGGCAAATCAGCTTGCACGCGGGTAGCAGCTTCCGAGTTGCTCAATTCCTCTGCGTATAATCGCCTGTTAGGAGAAATTTGTGGGACACATGCATGGCGGGCCTCCCCAGCAAGGGCCGATGCCGCTTCCGGGAGTTCAAAACGTAATCGCCGTAGGTTCGGGTAAGGGTGGCGTGGGCAAAACCACCATCGCAGTAAATCTTTCAGTAGCTCTCGGCAAACTGGGCTACAAAGTGGGTCTGCTGGATGCGGACGTCTATGGGCCCAACGTGCCCTTGATGATGGGAATCAATCGTCAGCCGGAAGTCATCGGACAAAATCGAATCCTGCCTCTTTCGAATTACGGCATTAAAGTCATTTCCGTCGGCTTCATAAATCCCGGGGATAAACCTCTGGTTTGGCGTGGACCGATGCTGCACTCAATCATCAAGCAGTTCCTTCAGCAGGTGGAGTGGGGTGAGCTGGATTTTCTGATCGTCGATCTGCCACCAGGAACCGGCGATGTTGTGATCTCACTTTTTCAGACCGTGCCCCTGACCGGCGCAATCGTCGTCTCGACTCCCTCCGATGTTTCCCTTCAGGATGCGCGCAAAGCCATCGAGATGTTTCGTGGCGTTAAAGTCGATGTATTCGGAGTGGTCGAAAATATGAGCCACTTCCATTGTCCGTATTGCCAACACGAGATCGACATCTTCTCGAAAGGCGGCGTCGAGCGGACAGCTAAGCAGTTCGGAGTTCCCTACCTCGGTGCCGTAGAACTCGATCCCGACGTCCGTAAAGGCGGCGACACAGGCCTCCCGGCAGTGTTAGGCGGAGAAGATTCTCCCCACGCAAAAGCCTTCTTCCACTTCGCTCGCGAGATCGCGCAGACTGCATCGGAACACAAGACCGAGAGCGTCATCGAGATACAGTAAACAGCGCTTTGAACACGGAGGGCACGGAGGACACAGAGGTGGTCGATTTTCTGCGCGTAGCGTTCGTGAGTAACTCGGCATTGAGCTCGAACGGGGAGCCACCAAATCGAACCTCCGTTTCCTCCGTGTCCTTCGTGTTCAAGCTTGCCCTTTAGCACTCCGGAACCCAGAGTGCTACCTTGACAGCATCGTCCTCAGATTCCTATCATCTAATCAATAGTAGTGTCTCTGCATCGCGCAAATACTCTCGCAGAATCAACTACTTAGCAGTATGCCCATCAGCAATATAGGCTCCCGGGAACGGGAGATCCTGACCGCCATCGTCGAAACCTATATCGCCACCGGGGAGCCGGTGGGGTCGCGGACTCTCGCCCGAGGTAACAAGGACCGCCTTAGCCCGGCTACGATTCGCAACGTGATGGCCGATTTGGCGGATGCCGGTCTTCTGGAGCAGCCGCACACGTCCGCAGGACGAGTTCCCTCGCCGCAGGGATATCGCTATTACGTAGAGCAGCTCACAGGTAAAGCGCAAATTTCTCAAGCCGATCAGGATCTGATCACCAACTCGTTCACGGGAATCGGCGATCCGCAGGAGTTTCTCGAGCGCACGTCGCATGTGCTGTCGTTGATTTCGCGCGGCGTGGGTGTGGCCATCTCGTCCCGTTCCGCCGAGAAGAATGAGCTGGAGCACGTGTATTTCTCGCGGCTCGCTTCAGGGAAAGTTTTGGCAGTCGTAGTGACCAAGTCTGGCGTCGTGCGGGACCGGGTGCTGCGTATGGATCGTGACATTCCTCAAGCCGAACTTGAGAGCGCAGCTAATTACATCAATGCCAACTTCCAGGGATGGACGATTGAGTCAATCCGCACCGAGCTGGCGCGGCGTTTAGAGCAAGAGCGCAGTGAGTATGACCGCCTGATGAGTTCCATCGAGCAGCTTTACCGCGGCGGCGCGCTGCATCCGCAGGATGAGCAGAATACGGTCTATGTAGAAGGCGTTTCGAACCTCATCGTGAGCGAGGAAGACCGTGAACGTCTGCGCGAGATGCTGCGCGTACTCGAAGAGAAGCAGAGGATTATCGAACTTCTGTCCAGCTACGTGGACACCAAGCAGGAAGCTGTCCGCGTGGTGATTGGACTCGAAGAGCGGCTGCCTGAGATGCGCAATCTGGTGCTGATTGGCGCGCCGGCACGCGTTGGCGAACAGGTAGTCGGATCTCTGGCAGTAATTGGTCCTACTCGCATGGATTACGAGCATACGATTACGGCGGTCTCGTACATCGCACAGCTTTTCGATAAGGTTCTAAACGAGAATCAGTAGAGGAATGCAGAGTCAGTACCGTTCGCTGTAGCGAACGGGTGAGTAACAATCAGTACCGTTCGCGGTAGCGAATGGGTGAATAACCGAATCAAAAAGATAGAAGTCCTTATGCCAATCAAGAACGCTCAAGATCAAGCGGTACAAACGGCGGAAAACGAGCAGCAGAACGGAACTCACGAATCGCTGCCTCCAGCCGACGCGCAGGAACTTGCGCAGGAGTCGAAGGGCGGAGTCTCGCAGCAGGAGTACGAGCGCGTAACCAACGAGCGCGATGCGCTCCTCGATCGCCTTGCGCGACTTCAGGCTGAGTTCGAGAACGCACGCAAGCGCTATCTGCGCGAGCAAGGTGAATACCGAGAGTACGCCACGGCAGACGCGGTGAAGACTTTCCTTCCCGTGCTCGACAATTTCAATCTTGCGCTTCGCAGTCAAAAGTCCGAGGCTGCCGACGCGGCTCTTCGCTCCGGCATCGAACTGATCCGCAAGCAGATGGAAGACGCTCTCGCGCGCCTCGGCGTGCAGGCCGTTCCCGCGCAGGGACAGCAGTTCGATCCGCGCGTACACGAAGCCATCGAGATGGTGGAATCCAGCGATCATGCCGACCATGAAGTCATCGAAGAGCTGCAGCGTGGCTACAAGCTCAAAGAGCGGCTGCTGCGTCCGGCGATGGTTCGCGTAGCCACGAATCCAACAAAAAAGAACTAACGGAGAATCGCACTGCCTACCAACGTGAAGCGCGATTATTACGAGGTCCTTGGTGTAAGCCGGACGTGTACGGATCAGGAGCTCAAGAGCGCATACCGCAAACTCGCCATGCAGTATCACCCGGATCGCAATCCAGGCGATCAGGCGGCCGAAGAAAAATTCAAGGAAGCCAGCGAGGCGTATAGCGTCCTTTCAGATGAGAACAAGCGCGCGCAGTACGACCGCTTTGGCCACGCCGGCATGGGCGGCGCTGGATTCGGCGGCTTCGATGCCTCCGCGTTCCAGGACCTCAGTGAGATTTTCGGCGACATCTTCGGATTCGGAGACGCCTTTGGCGGCGGACGTCGTCGCAGCCGCGCGCAACGCGGAGCGGATCTGCGCGCCGACATCACCATCGAACTGAAAGACGCAATCTTCGGCAAGACCACAGAAATTCCCGTGCGCAAGTCGGAAACCTGCGAGGCGTGCCACGGAACGGGGGGCGCGCAAGGTAAGCAGCCGACAACGTGCAGCGCGTGCGGCGGACGCGGACAACTTCGCTACCAGCAGGGCTTCTTCAGCGTCGCCCGCACCTGCGGCACCTGCGGCGGCACAGGCCAGATCATTACCGATCCCTGCAAGACCTGCCGCGGCGAAGGACGCGTGATCCGCCAGCACACGATGAAGGTCGAGGTTCCGGCTGGTGTCGAAGACGGCACTCGGATTCGCTATCAAGGCGAAGGCGAAGCCGGTGCATTCGGCGGGCCTGCAGGCGATCTCTACGTTGTCCTCAACATCGAGGAAGATTCTTTCTACGCACGCGATGGCAATAACCTGCACTGCATGGTTTCGATTTCTATGCCAGAGGCTGCCCTGGGAACCGAAGTCTCAGTCCCGACCTTTGAAGGCGAGTACAAGCTAAAGATTCCCGCAGGCACGCAGAGCGGCCAGCAAATCCCCATTCGGAACAAAGGCGTTCCCGTTCTACGTGGACGTGGACGCGGCGATCTCATCGTCCATGTCGAAGTGCAGATTCCGAAGAAGCTCTCTCAACGCCAGCGCGAACTGCTCGAAGAACTTGCGTCGATCATTGAAGTCGACGACAAGCACGATAAGAAGAACTTTTTCGAGCGCATGAAGGCTCGCATCCAGTCCTAATCCGGCAATGACCCGACGCCGCTGGATTGCCGACGAAGTCTCCGGCGATGAAGCCGTTCTCACCGGCCGCAATGCCGAGCACCTGAGCCGCGTTCTACGTGCTCGCATCGGACAGCAGTTTGAGGTCGCCACTGGAGACGGAGTCCGGTTAGGCGAGATCGTCGAGATCCAACCCGAGCGGGTGGTGTTCTCCCTCAATCCGGCCCAGATATCCGAGCTGGATAAAAACACGCTGATAGTCCATCTCTACCTGGCCATTTTCAAATTCGATCGTTTCGAATGGGCGGTAGAGAAATGCACCGAATTGGGAGTCACAGAGATTGTTCCAGTAATCGCTGCCCGAACAGACGCGCACCTCGCGAGCGCAGCGAAAAAACGAGTCGAGCGCTGGCAACGTATCGCACACGAAGCCTCCCAGCAATCCCGCCGCGACCGCCCTCCTGAAATTTGCAATCCAGAGAAGCTGAGCAAATTGATAGAGGCTCCTCCTGGCCGGCGAATTGTCTTATCCGTGGCGGAGCGGGGACAAACCCTGCTCTCCCTGGTCAACAATTCCCACGAGTTCTCCTTGGCGGTAGGTCCCGAAGGGGGCTGGACTAGTTCGGAACTGGACTTATTTCAGAGCAATGACTGGTCGCCTGCTTCACTGGGAAGCACGATCCTGCGCGCGGAGACGGCTGCCACTGCAGCTCTCGCCATTACGCAAGGAGCCCTCCGGCCATCCGTGAGCGAGACCTGAACAGCTCTTGCACATAAGAACGGCTTCCCAAGAGCGCTTGCCTTCGCTGCTCCGCAAAAACCTGCATTTCAGAAACGTCGAAATCTGGGTGTCCCGTTTCAGCATCATACCTTCGGGTTTGTTGAGCCCAGGATGACGAATGGCTGACGTTGGACGAATCAAGGAAGGACTACCTCACCCGCGAGGTGCGACGTGGGACGGCAAGGGAACGAATTTTGCGGTCTTCTCGGCGAATGCCAGCAAAGCTGAGGTGTGTCTCTTTGACCAGCATGGCAAAGAGACCGCGCGCGTCGAATTGCCCGAATACACCGACCAGATATTTCACGGTTATCTGCCCGACGTTCATCCGGGAACTTTCTACGGCTACCGCGTGCACGGTCCTTACGAACCCGACGCCGGACATCGCTTCAATCCCAACAAGCTGCTGCTCGACCCGTACGCGCGCGCTCATGCCGGCGAGCTGCAGTGGAATCCGGCAGTGTTCGGCTATCAGATGGAGTCAGGAGACGACCTGACCTTCGATGAGCGTGACAGCGCTCCCTTTGTTCCCAAATCGGTAGTCGTCGATCCGGATTTCGACTGGAAGGGGGAGCCTGGGCGTCAGGCGATTCCCTGGGAACACACGGTCATCTACGAAGCTCACGTAAAAGGATTCACGCAGCTCAATCCAGCAGTGGATGAGCGGCTTCGCGGCAAATATGCGGGATTCGGCGCGAAGCAGGTGGTCGACTATATCCGCTCACTCGGCGTTACATCGGTTGAGCTACTGCCGATTCATACCTTCGTGAACGACAGTCTTCTTCTTGATAAAGGCCTCACGAATTATTGGGGCTACAACAGCATCGGATTCTTCGCACCCGATCCGCGGTATGCAGCTGATGTCGCCAACAGCTTGCGGGAATTTAAAGAGATGGTCGCGCGCTTCCACGATGCCGGCCTTGAAGTAATACTTGATGTTGTTTACAACCACACTGCCGAAGGCAACGAGCGCGGCCCAACGCTGTCGTTCAAAGGCCTCGACAATGCCAGCTACTACCGCCTGACTCCGGATCAGAAGCGCTACTACATCAACGATACCGGCACCGGCAACACCCTTAACCTCAGCCACCCACGCGTGCTCCAGATGGTGACAGACTCGCTCCGTTATTGGGTCGAGGAGATGCACATCGATGGCTTCCGTTTCGATTTGGGAACGATTCTCGCGCGCGAGCCAAACGGCTTCGATAACCAGAGCGGATTCCTGAAGGCCTGCAGCCAGGACCCGGTGCTGGCAACGGTGAAGCTGATCGCCGAACCGTGGGACTGCGGCCCGGGCGGATATCAGGTGGGCGGATTCCCTCCAGGATGGTCGGAGTGGAACGACAAATTCCGCAACACCGTCCGCGACTACTGGCGCGGCGAAGCGCCGGCTGCCGAACTCACGCCTCGACTGAGTGCCTCGGCGGATCTATTCAATCATCAGGGACGTCGTCCATGGGCCTCGATCAACTTCATTACCGCCCACGACGGCTTCACTCTGAACGACCTCGTCAGCTATAACGACAAACACAACGACCCAAACAAAGAAAACAATCAGGACGGAACCAGCGACAATCGTTCCTGGAACTGCGGAGCTGAAGGTCCGACCGATGATGTTGGAATTACCGCTCTTCGTGAGCGGCAAATGCGCAACCTGCTCGCGACGCTGCTGCTCTCGCAAGGCACGCCGATGATGGTTGCCGGTGACGAGTTCGGCCGCACGCAGCAAGGCAACAACAACGCCTACTGCCAGGATAACGAGATCAGTTGGCTCAACTGGAACATCGACGATCGCGGCAAGGCACTAACCCAATTCGTGCAGAAGTTGACCGGGCTGCGCCATAAGTATCCGATTCTGCGCCGAACCAGATTCCTCACAGGCGAGTACAACCAGGAACTCGAGATAAAAGACGTCACCTGGATCAACGCCAATGGCAGCGAGATGCAGAAGTCGAATTGGGCCGACACCGGAATGCGCTGCTTCGGCATGCTCATCGACGGACGCGCTCAGACGACAGGAATCCGCAAACGCGGTCAAGAGACTACGCTGCTATTGGTGTTCAATGCCCATCATGACGTCGTGCAGTTCACTCTGCCCGAGTGTACCGGCGGACGAGAATGGTCGCTGCTCATCGACACGAACATTCCCGGAAAGGAAAACGGCAGCTTCAGCACAGGCGACACCTACGAGGTGACTGCGAGATCAATTGTTGTCTTCAGGCTCAACGCCAATCAGTCCGGCACACCAAAATCATCGTAGGCTGCTCGCGCATCGAAGCTAGAGGCTTAGCCAATTCGCCGTTCTTCTAATACCTCGTCTAGCATGCCGGAGAGAGAGTTCGCGCGCTCCTCATAGACGCTGGCAAACCGGTCGTACTTCTTCTTCAGCAGGTGGTACTCGTCGGCGATGTTGAGGGCCGCGAGAACGGCTACGCGCAACGAGTCAGCAGTCGACGTCTTTTCCGCCACGGCTCGCATTTTCAGATCGACGTAATCGGCCAGTTTCTGGATGTAGTCGGCATCGGTACCGCGCAGATTGTAGGACTGATCATAGATATCGACGCGGATGCTTCCGGCCGCGGCCGGCGTCTGGGCGGGTTTGGGTTGCGCCATTACGAAGCCTCCGCGAGGGCGTCGATCTGCTTCAGCATTTTTTCCACGCGGCCGCGGACCTCTTCGCGCTCACGGCGCAGGGTGACGATCTGCTGGCGCATCGTGTCCACCTCTTCCTCGCGCTCTTCCAGTTGCTCGCGCAGGCGGCTCACATCGCGCTCGGCGATATTTTTCGCCTCTCGCGCTGCCTTCAGCAGTTCAATGGTTTTATAAACCTTTTCTTCAAGTGCATGGAATTCGTCGGTGGAAGCGGAAAGCTCAAGCTCGGGGAGCGCCCTTGCAGACATAAATGCGGAACCTCACGAAGAATTTTTTGATGGCGCAGCTCGAAGTATATCCCACACCATTACATGAACATGCCTGTGAATCCTGTTGATAACGAGGCAGAAATTCTCTTTTTTTAGAGATCGCTTATTTAGTTTAAGCGGAATGAACGCCTCCTGGTGAGCTATGCGGATTGAGGCTCATGTATTCTGTTTCGCTTGCAAAGTACAAGGAATCTGCTCATGCGAAGAATCGTCCTGTTACTCCTTGCCTCCGCCTCAGTCGCGCAGACACCGGCCAACGACGCGAAGGCCTACGTGAAATTCGATCAACCAACCATCGTGCTGAACCATGTGCGGGTGATCGATGGAACCGGAGCTCCGGCGAAAGCGGACCAGACGATAGTAATCAGCGATGGAAAGATCCAGAGCATCGCTGCCGCCGGCTCGCAAACGCCTTCAGGAGCTCAGGTATTGGACCTGACCGGCGATAGCGTCATGCCCGGGATCGTGGGCATGCACGATCACCTGTACTACCCTGCGCCGGGACGCAACATCGCCATGTATCCAGAACACGCGTGGAGCTTTCCTCGGCTGTATCTCGCAGCCGGCGTAACCACGATCCGCACCACTGGATCCGTCGAGCCTTATACCGATTTGGAACTGAAGAAGGATATCGACTCAGGCAAGATGCCCGGGCCAAAAATGCACGTGACCGGACCATACCTGGAAGGTCAAGGCGCATACACCCCGCAGATGCACGAACTTGCCGATGCCGAAGATGCGCGCCGCACGGTCGATTACTGGATCGCCGAAGGCGTCGAAAACTTCAAGGCTTACATGAACATTACCCACGACGAGTTGAGTACAGCCGTCAAAGAGGCGCACAAGCACAATTTGAAGATTACCGGCCACCTCTGCTCGATTGGCTTTCGCGAGGCTGCCCAAATCGGGATTGACGACCTGGAGCATGGAATCGTGGTCGATTCCGAATTCGCACCCGGCAAACAGCCGGACAAGTGCCCGTCGCAGAAAGACATTCGCGATACGTTGCTGAAGCTTGATATCAACGGCGAGCAGGTGCAGTCGATGATTAAGGACCTGATCGCGCATCATGTGGCGCTTACTTCAACTCTGCCGGTCTTTGAGGGCTTCGTGCCAGATCGCCCACCGATCCGCCAGGCAAATCTGGATGCCATGCTGCCCGAAGCCCGCCAAGCATATTTGGCCGTTCGCGACAATATGCACAAAAATGCAGCCCAGTCAGTCTGGCCTGCTCTTTTCAAGAAAGAAATGAACTTCGAGTATGCGTTCGCGAAAGCAGGCGGATTCTTGCTCGCGGGATTAGATCCAACCGGCAATGGCGCAGTCGTAGCGGGGTATGGCGATCAACGCGAGATCGAATTGCTGGTCGAAGCAGGATTCAGTCCGCTCGAAGCGATTCACATTGCGACCTACAACGGGGCGAAGTACCTGGGCGAGCTGGACCATATTGGGACTCTCGAGCCGGGCAAGCAGGCGGATATCGTCGTACTCAAAGGCGATCCTTCTTCGAAGATTTCTGATGTAGAGAATGTCGAAATCGTCTTCAAGGATGGCGTGGGCTACGATCCGGCAAAGCTGGTGAAAGATGCGAATGGATATGTTGGGTTGAAGTAGCCGATCATGTCATTCCGAACGCCTGTGTTGGCGTGAGGAATCCCTATCAGCTTCGAGCCGTTTTCCTCCAGCTGTTCCAAGCTTATAGGGACCTCTCTCCTGCTCACGCGAACGGCGCGCGTGAGCATCCGCTCGGAATGACAATAAAAACGACTAACGTCGGAATGACAAAAAGACCGACTAACGCGACTTCGCAGGATTCGCAACAAACTTGTATCCCACGCCACGCACGGTAAGCAGATGTTTCGGTTTCGCAGGCACGTCTTCAATGTACCTGCGTAGCCTCACGATAAAGTTGTCGATCGCCCGCGTGTCGGTGTCTTCGCGCAAATCCCACACGTCTTCGAGAATCGACTTGCGAGAAACCGCCTTGCCTTCATTTCGAATCAGGTGCTTTAGCAGCTCGGCTTCCATTACGGTGAGCTGAATGGTCTGATTCTTCAAACGAAGCTCGAGCGTGCCGAAATCGAGACGCTTGCCATTAAAGGCAAAGATACTCTGCTCCTGATCGGGAGCGGCACTGGCCGAACTTTCCTGCTCTCCCGTCACCCATCGTTTTCGCCGCAGCAGGCCGCGCAGACGTGCGACCAGAATCGAGAGTTCGAATGGCTTGGGCAGATAATCATCGACACCGGCTTCGAATCCGCGCAGCACATCTTCAGGACGGCCGCGAGCGGTGAGCATGAGCACCGGAACATACTGCTTTGCATTACGGAGCTGGGTGACGACTTCGAATCCGTTGATGCCCGGCAGCATGACGTCGAGCACAACTGCATCGATTCCATTTGCGGAATTCAGCAGCAGTCTGAGTGCGGCTTCCCCATCGCCGACCATATCGGCATTCAAGCCTTCGGCCTCAAGGTTGAATTTGAGGCCGCGGGCGAGATGCTCTTCGTCTTCGACGATCAGGACTCGACTCATATCGCCCGTGGAAGCTGAATGGTGATGGTGGCGCCGCGGCCAGGTCCCTCGCTCTCGGCAAAAGCGTTGCCACCATATTTCTTAGCGATGCTGCGAACGATAAATAGTCCGAGGCCGCTGCCCTTCACGCGCGATACTTCCCTGTCGGCAACGCGATAGAAGCGTTTGAATACGCGTTTAAGTTCGTCGCGGGGAATACCGATTCCGTTGTCACGAATTTTCAAAAAGACGTTATCGCCTGCCAGGAGTTCTACCTGGATATCAACTTTCTTTCCCGAGTATTTAATCGCGTTATCGAGAACGTTGGACACGGCCGACCGAAGCTCTTCGCGACTTCCAATCACCTTGGCTGCTCCCTCACTAGTTTCATTCAAGAGTCGCAAGGACTCTGGAGAAAGATGATGGTGCGTTCTCGCCTCCTCCAGGCATTCCTTCACGAGTTTCTCCATATCGACGATTTCCTCGAGCTTGTTCTTGCGATGCCCTAGTTCCGCCGCCTGCAGAACCTGCTCGACCGTTCCCAGCAGACGATCAGAGTCCGCCAGCATCACGCGATAGAACTCCTGCCGTTGAGCCTCGTCCACCGCGCGACTCTGAAGTGTTTGCAGGTATAGACGAATGGAAGTGAGTGGCGTTTTCAGCTCGTGCGTGACAGCATGCAGAAAGCTGTCCTGCTGCTCATTACGCCGGATTTCCCGAACCAGGAAGATGGTGTTGAGCACCAGCCCGGCAATCACAATTCCGAAAAAGATGACGCCAAGAATCAGCGTCCCCAGCTCGCGCCAGTTGAGAACAATCCAACTGATGTTCAGCGTGATCGCTGCGGCAATCACGCACGAGCTGAGCGTGATGAAGAACGCAATTGCTTTGCGGCGGCTGCTGATGCGCATAGGTTAAGAATGCGAGGGCTTGCTAAATCGAGTGTAGCTTACGTCTATTCAGGGCGGGAGTTAACACGGAGGGAACGAAGGTTAACGAAGGTCACGGAGAACCTTCCGTATACTTCATGAGAACTTTGTGACCTTCGTATTAACTCCGGTTTGTTAGGTCTAGTCTGATCCGCCAGCTGAAGCCGATTTCGCTCGCGCCGTCTGCACGCCGTCGGAATAGAGCAACCTATAGACGGTCGCGTTACGCATAATCGCCTGCACGTACTCCCGCGTCTCGCTGAAGGGGATTGACTCGACAAATTCGTGAATATCCCGATATGGGCCTTGAGCCTGCCAAGCCTTTACGCGGTCCGCGCCGGCATTGTAAGCGGCGAGTGCGTATTCCACCTGGCCGCCAAAGCTGTCAACCAAGTGCTTGAAATAGCGCGTCCCGAGTTGAAGGTTCACTGCAGGATCGGTGAGCTGATCCTGATTGAAGTGCCGCATGCGAACTTCTTTTGCAAGAGTCTTCCCAACTGGCGGAAGCAACTGCATTAAACCCCACGCATTAGCACGCGAGACCGCCTGCGGATTGAACTCGGACTCCTGCCGAATGAGGCTGGCTACCAGGTACGGATCGAGCCCATTGGCGTTTGAGTAACGCTTTAAATCGTTCCAATACGGTTTTGGGAAAAGGATGTTCCATGCCCACTGTGGCATGTCGTCGATCTCGCCCGCAAAGTAACCCGGAACCGCGCGTTTCAATGATTGCAGGGCGCGATCGGGACGGTCAGCTTTGAGATAGACGCGCGCAATCTCTGCCTGGGCATAAAGCTTGTCAGATTCGGACCGCAGCTCCTGTACGGCAAAGTCGAAGAGTGCGGCGTTGGTAAGCAACTGCGCGCGCGCTACGCGCAGATCGTCGGACGGCGGATCGAACTCGTCCTTCGCGACGTCGGGCTGCTCGGGAATTTTGTCGAGCATTACGTCGTGCTTCGATTCGTCGAAGCGGAAGCGCAGACGCTCGGCGGCTAAATCAGCGTAGTAGTAATGCGGAAAGCGGCGTTGAATAAATGTGTAGTAATCGCCCGCGCGATTGAAGTCGCCATCTTCTTCAGCCAATCGCGCGCGCCAGTAGAGCGTTGCCGGAATCTCCTGGCCTGCGGGGTACATCGCGATCTGCTCGTCGAGCAGGCGCTTGGCTTCATCTTTGTTGCCGAGGCGCAGGTTCAGCCACGCTGCCTTCCAATGCGAGTACGGCGAATATTTACCTTTCGGGAAGAGCTTGTACTGGGAGCTGTAGAACTCGATCGCGGTCTTGTAATCCGGACGCAATAGGTACATGTTGCTGGCCGAGAGCAGCGCGTCCTGAAGATACGGACTCGCAGGAAACTTCTGCATCATCTGCGAGATGATCTGGCGCTCGGTATCGCCGTCGTCCTTGCTGCGAGCGATTTCGTGCAGATAGTAGAGACGCTGCGCCTCGTAATCTTCATTGCTGGCCGAGACAGAATCGAGCAGGCCCTTGGCTTCGTCGATCTTGTGCTGGCCATACAGCGCGCCGCCGAGTTTTACTGTCAGCTCCTGCTGCAGCGCTTGCTGGCTCATGTCGTTGCGAATGCTGTCGAGGATCGCGCGATATTCGTCGGCCGCCTGGTCGTAACGTCGGCCCTTCATCAACAACTCGGCGCGCGTGCGGCGCTGCTCCAGAGTCGGCGTAGAGACCAAGCCCTGTGTGCTCACCTTTACCAACTCGAGCTGCGCGGCAGAGGCTTCGGAGCTGAGCGGCATCTCGGCATACAGGTGGTTCCAAATTGAAACTGCTTTGGCAGTTTGCCCCGTGGCCGCGTAAGCGCGTCCTAATGCAAGCTCGACGTCGGGCTTGCTGTCGCGCATCGATTCCAGCAGACGAATGGCTTCGTCGTTCTGCTTATTGGCGAGCAGCGAATCCGCGCGCATCAGATCGGCCTGGCGGATGAAGAGTGAGTCAGGATGTTTCTCTGCGAATCCCTTCAACAATGCTGCGACCTGCTGCTGGTCGTTTGTGCCGGCTGCGCACTGTGCCAGGAAGAAATCGGCGTAGTCGGAGAGTTCACCGTTACGAGCAGCGGCCAGCTTGAGTTCCTTCTGAGCCTGCGGATATTCCTTCGCCTGCAAGTGGGCGTATCCGAGCACAAGATGCGCGAGCATCCCGCCCTCGTCGCTGCGATGCTTGACCGCATATCGTTCAACACCGGCGTATGCCGCAGGCGACGGCTGCTCAAGCAACTGCTTAGCCATTGGCCGCAGATCGGAGGACGCTACAAACGCTCGGCGGAGCTTCTGCCGATGAGCAGGCGTGACCCTATTGCGGCTGGAAGTCTTCTTCCGTTTGTGCGTTGTGGTGCGCTTGTGCGGCTTTTTGCTCGTGGACTGCGCCTGCATCAAGGCAGGGCTCGCGAAGCAGATCAGCAGACCTAGAGAAACAAAGAAACGAAAAAACACAGCAGATTGGCGTCCTAAATTCAGCTCACCTATAGATTAGACCAAGATCAGCCCGGAAAGTCGCTTCCAAGGAGAGAACGGTCGTTATCAGCAAGGATTCGGATCACTTCTGAGTCGAAATACTTACCCGAAGCCGCCGGCGTGGCGCTGTAACGCTTCTCGTATGTAGCCCGGCTCTTTTCAATGTCTTCCCGCAAGAGCTTGTAAATAGAGCGATTCTGCTTGCCCTCTGCGACCTTTGCTTGGTTGTAGAGCTTGATTTCGTCGACCAGAAGCTTGGCGAAGCGCTGCGCCTTTTTATGAATCTCCTGCTCGTCTGCAGGGACGTTGCCGAGCGATGGTTCGGCGGCGGGCGCAGATGTTGCTGCGGGACTGACAGGGGTTGACGAAACGCTGGCTGGCGCTGAAGCTTCAGCGCTTCCCTCGGCCCCAGGAGCAGCCTGTCTCTTACCAGCCTCGTGCTCGAGCCACACACAAGCAAAACGCGTGAGAACCTCGACAGCCGCATAGTCGGCAGCGCTCGAAGCCTTGCTGCCGGAATCGACGTAAAGGACTGCGGCGACCTTTTCCTTCACCACAAGGGGAAAGATTGTGCAGGAGTTGTCGTGAGGGGCTCCCTGCTGTTGTGCGAAAGCATCATCAAACTCCGCGATGGATCCCGAATGACGCGATCGATCCGCAATCGCCCGCGAAGCGAGCCCCTTCGAGGCATCGATCGAGATTCCGCGAATGTTCTCGTCGGCCAGTCCGCGCGCCTGCCAACCGGCCAAGGTGTTGCCGCGTACCACAAACAAAGCTACTCGCGCACCGAATTTGGCTGCTCCTTCAAGCAGCGCTTTGAGGATGTCGGCCTGGGAGTGTGCGTCGTGGATGCCTGCAACCGCGGCGCGGAGCACCTCGCTGGAGGCCTCGCGCTGAGCCGATGGACCGGCGCCGTTGCCGGAAGATGCCAGTAAGGGAGCAATCTCGCGGATTACGTCTTCGGCGATCTCCCTCCGCAAGTGCTCAACGTGATCGCCGAGGCGCTTGGAGGACGCGCGCTCTACCGTGTTCCGAAGTTGTTCGAGGTCAGCCATGTGGCGTCTGGCCGGATTATAAGTGAATCGGGTGAACTACGGTCAGTACCGTCTGCGGTAGCAGATGAGTGCGTGGCTGATCATTACCCATCCGCTACCCGCGGACGGTACTGACCGACAAGACGTCTCGGTTCCGTCACTCAATCACAATCTTCGCCTGCATATCGTCGTGACCCGGTCCGCAGATGATGCTGCAGTTGACTTTGAATTCGCCCTTTTTTGACGTGTCGATGGGTATTTTCACCGTTGTCCCGGGCTGAATGGATTCATTAATCCCAAGCTGCTCCACTTGAAACCCGTGCTGAACGTCTTTGGTCGAAACTTGAAGCTCGAGGTGTTCGCCCTGTTTTGCTCGAATTATTGCGGGCTCAATGGCGAATTTTCGCATTGTCACAAACACAAATTCGTAGTGCAGCTCGGAAGGCTTGCTGTTGCAGGAACTTAGGAGCAGCGCGCCAATCAGCGCAAACAGATGAAATCTGGCTTTATCGGGCAGCAAAGAATAAGTGATTAAACTAAATGCACGGGGAATGCGTACTTGCATTTAAGATAACAGACTCAATATTTGTGAGTCGTACAGGTATGAACAGTCTTGAAGCACCAAAAATTGCGGAGCCACAGACCGAAGAACTGGCGCTGGTAGAAGCGGCACGCCAGGGCGACGTCGGCGCGTTTGAGCAATTAATCAAGCGCTACGACCGGAATGTGTTCCGTATCGCGCAGCACATCACGCAGAACCGCGAGGACGCCGAAGACGTTGTTCAGGACGCCTTTATCAAGGCCTACCAGAACCTGAATCAATTCCAGGGCAATTCGAAGTTCTATACATGGCTTGTGCGCATAGCAGTGAATGAAGCCCTGATGAAACTGCGCAGGCGAAAGACTAGCAAAACTGTATCGATCGACGAGGACGTGGAGACCGAAGAGGGCAGCATGCCCCGCGAGGTCGCCGATTGGGGTCCAAACCCGGAACAGCTTTACGGTCAATCGGAATTGGGGGACATACTCCAAAGGACAATCCAAGGTTTACCCCAAAGTTTCCGCACCGTTTTCGTATTGCGGGACATCGAAGGATTATCGACAGAAGAGACGGCAGAGATGTTAAATTTAAGCGTCCCTGCCGTGAAATCGCGGCTTTTGAGAGCAAGGCTCCAACTTCGGGAGCGCCTCAACCGCTACTTCCAAAAAGGTAAAAGGGACGGGGCTAAGCCGCAGTGAAGTGCAAAGACTTCCTTAAAGAACTGAACGAATACCTGGACGGCAACATTGACGTCCAGCTTAAAACGGAGCTGGAAGAACACCTCCAGTGGTGCCACAACTGCTTCGTTGTCTGCAATACAACGCAAAAGACCATCGAGATCTACCGAGACAACGAAGTTTATCCCCTCCCAGAACCCATCCGAGATCGACTCCACCAAGCAATCGTCAGCAAATGTAAAAGCAAGCGGGAACAGACTACCTAGGATTGCGTACAGGGCAGGCCTGGCCCAGTCTTAGTCTTTACGACAAAAGTTCGAAATTCAAAATTAAGCATGCGCCGGCGTCTGTCGATGTAGTGCTCACTGGGAGAACCCCAGATAGGGCGATAAACTGTAGCTCAGAAGGCCTTCACCGAAGCCATTCTGGTGCTCTGATGCGCAGGATCTTTGCTTTGCTCCCGCTGCTGTGGCTCGTGGTTGGAATCTGTGCACGCGCTGATTCCACGCCGCAGCCCAAAGTTCCCATTCCGGAGAGCGGATACTTTTCTGCACACGAATATACCAATGCGTACTTTGGGTTCACGATTCAATTGCCCAAATCGGGCAATTTTCAGATCCGCGACTTCAGCCAGAAAAACAACACGCGGGTCCAGCACTACCTGCTGAGCCAATCGTCTTCACAAAAAGACTTCGTAGAGTGGAGCATCACTGCTACACAGGTATTCAAAGATCCTGATATGGCAGCGGAAAAGGCTGTAATCTTCCCCGACGCTCCGAAGCAGGATGGTCCACAGGCATTGAGTATTGGCCGGCACCTGTTTTGGAAGAGCGAGACCGAGAAGACTGATTCGAAACCGAAGCTGTATCAGATGCGCTACGCGACCGGCATCGGCGGCTTTGTTATTCAGTTTTCGGTGTACTCGTACAGCGGCAAGTTGAAGGAGGAGCTTCGCCAGAACATTGAGTCAATCAAGTTCTTCGATCCGGCGAACGTCAAGCAGGAACTCGCGAAGGATGCTCAGCCATATCTGCCCGAGGCAGCGCTTTGGTGGCTCACGAACGCTCCGCAACTCGATCTTGCCAAACTCGACACCGGCACGCTCTTTGGCACAAAGTACGTGAATTCCAGCTTGGGATTTTCCTACTTATTCCCGAACGCCTGGCGCATTGCAGTCGGAGATCCCAGCGATCCCAAGGGCGAACACGACACCCGTTCAGGGTCGTTGAACACACCACAGAGTTTTTCGGAGCAGTGCATTCGCGTTCTCGCTTCCGCAGTTCAGCCCGCAGATGGACAGTCCGGATTCAGTCCTCGCATCGTGATCGCCGCCGCCGATCCCGCCTGTTACGCACCCGGCGAGAAATATCCCGAATCAGCGCTCGACCGCACCGGCCTTCAGGTTTTCGGCGCCAGCTTGATTCGTGCATTCGCTGGCAGCCCACTCATGGGGCGCTCGGCAAAGACTATGCGGGCCGCAGAGATCGGAAATCATCTTTTCTTTGAGATTCCCAGCTCAACTTCAGCGCCAATCGTCGGCTCCGCTTTACGGCGCAAGATCCATATGCTTTTCGTGCTTACCAGTATTCGCAACTACTGGGTGATCTGGCTTCTCGAAAGCGATAGCGAATCGGAACTCGGTAACTTGGTAAAGACGTCGATCTCTTTCGATTCCGGAACACGCCCCGGGAAGTAAGCGCAGATCCAAATGTGCTTGGTTCAGCGCACGCCCAGAATCCCCCCTCGCACACTCCCTCTGTCGTTCCGTGCTCTACAACGTTTTAGACAATCGTTTTCTCCTTGCTGAATCCAGGCTGGGACATTAACATTCCCGCTTCGCAGTCATCCCTCTTTCAGGCATGAACATGAACACACATTGCAGGCAACGTTGGACCCGGATTCTGCCTTTGCTTCTCGTTGTGGCCGTGCTGTTCTGCCACATCACACTGGCGCAACAGACCGAGCAGCCACCGGCGAATGTATCCAAACTGCCGTTCATGAATCCATCGCTGCCGGTCGAGCAGCGCGTGAACGACTTGCTGAAGCGTATGACAGTGGAAGAAAAGGTGTCTCAACTCGTCAACCAATCGCGTGCTATTCCCCGATTGGGAATTCCCGCCTATGACTGGTGGAGCGAGAGCCTGCATGGCGTTCTGTCCAACGGGACCACGGAGTTTCCGGAGCCAATCGGACTGGCTGCGACCTTCGACACGAAAACCATCCACCAGATGGCAGTCGACATCGGCATCGAGGGACGCATCAAGCATATGCAGTTCGTTCGCGCCGGCCACAGCAACATCTTTGAAGGGCTGGACTTCTGGGCGCCGAACATCAACATCTTTCGTGATCCGCGCTGGGGACGCGGGCAGGAAACCTACGGCGAAGATCCATTCCTCACCGCGCGCATGGGCGTCGCCTTTGTTACCGGTATGCAAGGCGACGATCCAAAGTACTATCGCGTGATTTCCACTCCTAAGCACTTCGCCGTACACAGTGGACCTGAACCGACACGCCACACTGCCGATGTAGTCGTGAGCAAGCACGATGAACTCGACACATACTTGCCGGCCTTTCGCGCCACGGTTACGGAAGCGAAAGCAGGTTCGGTAATGTGTGCCTACAACAGCATCAATGGACAGCCAGCCTGCGTGAATCAGTTCCTGCTCGACGATCAATTGCGTGGTAAATGGAAATTCCAGGGATACGTTGTCTCCGATTGCGGCGCGGTGATCAACATCTTCCAGGATCACCATTTCACCAAGACGCAAGCTGAAGCATCCGCCCTCGCGGTCCAGCGCGGCATGGACAACGAATGCGTCGACTTTCTTGCCAAGGTCACTGACGATCACGATTACAAGCCATATCTCGACGCCTACAAGGAAGGCATCTTGAAGCAAGGCGAGATCGATACTGCCCTCCGCCGCCTCTTCACCGCGCGGATCAAGTTGGGCATGTTCGATCCTCCCGAAATGGTGCCATACACCAAAATTGACGAGAGCCAACTCGACAGCGCTGAACATCGCGCCCTGGCTCGCAAGCTGGCGAATGAATCGATGGTGCTGCTCAAAAACGATGGCATCCTTCCCTTAAAGAAAAGCGGAATTAAGATCGCCGTCATTGGCCCACTTGCCGATCAGACGAAGGTGCTTCTCGGGAATTACACTGGCATTCCCAACCACACGGTATCGATGCTGGAAGGATTAAAGGCGGAATTTCCTGAAGCGCAGATCAGTTTCGTTCCGGGAACGCAGTTCCTGCGCAATGAAGGCGAACCGGTTCCGGCTTCGATGCTGACTACTCCCGACGGACAGCCTGGAGTTAAAGTCGATTTCTCTACAGGCGAACTGTTTGGAGCCAAACCTACGCCGATCACGAGCCGTCAGCAATCGACGGTCGAGTTGCAAGCAGAGGATGTTCCACCCGAAGCTTCCGGCAAGCCGTTAATGGTTGAATGGAACGGTATCCTTACGCCGACGGAAACCGGGGAGTTCAACATTGGCGTCAGGGCGCAAGGAACGTTTGCGTCGGTCAGCGTCGACGGTAAGCTGCTCGCGCAAGAATTCATGGGGACTGCAAACGACCTCGAATCCAAAGTCGGACATGTTCATTTGGAGCAAGGCAAAAAGGTCGCAATCAAGGCCCGTTACGGACGGACGCAACCAGGTCCCATCCAAATGGAACTGATCTGGTCGAAGTACGACCGCACTCCATCTCCCCAAGCGGTCACTGCGGCAAGAGAAGCTGACGTAGTGGTTGCCGCAGTCGGCATCACCAGCGAACTTGAAGGCGAAGAGATGCCGGTGAGCGAAGAAGGCTTCAAGGGAGGCGATCGCACCAGCCTCGATCTTCCCAAACCGGAACACGATCTGCTCGAAGCTGTAGCCTCTGCGGGCAAACCTCTGGTTGTCGTGCTGATGAACGGCAGCGCGCTCGGCGTGAACTGGGCGAATGAGCACGCGAATGCGATTCTCGAAGCCTGGTACTCAGGCGAAGAAGGCGGCGCCGCAATCGCGGAAACTCTGAGCGGCAAAAACAACCCCAGTGGTCGTCTGCCGGTTACTTTCTATAAAGACATTAGCCAGCTGCCGCCTTTCGAAGAGTACGCGATGGCGAACAGAACGTATCGGTATTTCGAAGGCGCGCCGTTGTACCCCTTCGGATACGGGCTGAGCTACACGCAGTTCGATTACAGCGACCTGAAGCTGCCCTCAGGCGCTATAAAGGCCGGCGCTCCTCTCCATGCTGAGGTCACAGTGAAGAACACTGGAGAAAAACAAGGCGACGAAGTAGTCCAGCTCTATCTCAGCTTTCCCAATGTGCAGGGTGCTCCACACAAAGCGCTGCGCGGGTTCGAGCGCGTGCACTTGAACGCTGGTGAAAGCAAGACCGTCGCATTTGATCTCAAAGGTCGCGATCTGAGCATGGTGTCCGAAGCGGGCCAGCCAATGATCGCTGCAGGGACTTACAAAATTTCGGTTGGCGGCGGGCAGCCGGGAACCGAAGCCAAGACGGTCAACGGCACTTTTTCAATTCGTGGAGAGGCGAAGCTGCCGGAGTAGCGCATCTGGAGGAACAAGAAAGCCTCGGCGCATTCAGAATCACAGCCGTTTGCGGGCAGACCGCAGACCGGCCGCCGACAATTGCAGGGTACCGCAAGCGGCGTTCTCGTCATCCAAGATTGAGAGCGCTTATGTCTCCCAAGCTTCGCTCCATTTCGGCTGCAAATTTCCTGCCGGCGCGCAAGACACTTCCGGCGCTGCGCGAGGCCGCAAAGTCGTGCCGTGGCTGCGATCTATGGCAGCGCGGTACGCAAACTGTGTTTGGAGAAGGAAAGCCGGGCGCGGAAGTGATGCTGGTTGGCGAGCAGCCGGGCAACGATGAAGATCTGCAAGGACGTCCGTTTGTCGGTCCTGCGGGCCGAGCTCTGGACAAGGCGCTTGCTGCTGCAGGCATCGACCGCGATGACGTTTATGTAACCAACGTCGTAAAGCATTTCAAATGGGAACCGCGCGGCAAGCGCCGCATTCACAAGAAGCCTAACGGAATGCAGATTGCCGCGTGCCGTCCGTGGTTCGACGAAGAAGTGAATGTGGTTAAGCCAAAAGTCATCGTCGCACTCGGAGCGACGGCGGCGCAGGCTCTGCTCGGACGCGATTTCCGCGTCACTCAAAGTCGCGGGAAAGTAATTTCAACCGGAGCGACTCCGATTATTGCCACAGTCCACCCTTCCTCGATTTTGCGAGCGCCCGATGACGAATCCCGCCACGCTGAGATGGCCAAGTTCATCGATGACCTCCGCGTAGTGGCCTCGCACATCCATAGCAGTAGGAAAGCTGCTTGAACCGGCTTGAACTATGGATGCTGCCGATTCCGACAGCGAATCACTGAAAGTCAGTACCGTCCGCGGTAGCGGATGGGTGAGTGCGACGTACTGCTGACCCATTCGCTACCGCGAACGGTACTGACGCGCGTTGCAAAGGCGCTCGCATTATTGGCTAGATCGGTACCGCGAACACGTGCGCAGCAAACCCATCCAGCTTGATAAACAATCCCCACTGCTTCAGGTCTGAGCTTTGCCGTTCATATACGTGCCCGTTCAGCACGTCATCGAAACGCAGCGAAGGTGATCGCAGCATCTCTGTGGGAAGGTAGATTCTCCCGGTAGAGATTCCCGCGCCAAGATTCACTACAACGAGCCGATAGCTTCCTTGTCCAGTCCACAGGTAAGCAATAAGATCTGAAGCCGTGTGGTCGCTCGAATCTTCGACTTCGAGCAGCTTCCAATTTGAGCCGTGGAACTCAGCAGCATCGACGATCCTTAATATCCGCTCATATAGGTTTAAGACTTCAGCATCACTTACTTCTTCTCGCGTGCGCGCGAGCTGCACAACGGCTTGGGTCGGCAGGCCCTCGAGCTGCCCATCGTTGAGAAAGTGCATTCCCGGAATGGTACACGCGAGAACCGCGACCGCCGGCAGCCGGTTCTTGCCGAAAGCCGTCGCAGCGCGGCCTTCATCGTGGTTTTCAAGAAAGCGCACCGAGCGCGACTGGAACTCCCAATCGGCTTTGAGGTGCAGATAAACGTCGCGGACAAACCCATCGTGCAGGCGGTCATAGAGCCGCTTGTCATACGTAAAGTTAAACCCAAGCTGCTGTAGGGCCCACTCGCAATCGCAATAAGCTTCGGCGATCCAGATGAAGTCCGTAACCGCCCGCGTCGCCTCGCGCCAGAACTCTTCCACAGGCGCAGCTATCCCTTCCAACAATGGCTCCCAGTTCTGATGGAAGCTGTCATTGAGCAGCAGCATCGCCATGTCGCAGCGCGCGCCATCGCAGAACTGTGCGATGCGGCGAATCTGCTCGATCATCGCTGCCCGCAGTTCCGGGTTGAAATAGTTGAGCTGAGCGGTGTCGGTCCACGGAGCAAAGTTCGGATCGCGTCCGTACGCGATCACTTCCGGCCTGCCATTCGCGCCTTCGCTCATGAAAAAATCGCCGGGTGCCTTACGATACGCCGCGAGATCGCCGCGAACGTAATACTCGGGATGTTCAAGAACCCAGGGATGGTCCTGCCCTGTATGGTTCGGCACAAAATCGAGAATCAGGCGCATTCCGAGGTCGTTAAGCTGGCGACGAACAGCTTCCAAATCTTCCCGGCTTCCGATCAGCGGATCGGGTTCGTATCGCTCGATCGAGAATGGCGAGCCGGCGACGTCTTCCAGCGTCCAGCCAGGAAGCGCCTCGTCATATCGAGAGAAAAGCGGCAAATGGCTGCGCGACAGCAGGCGGCCTGTCGTACTCCGCTTCCATATGCCCATGAGGTAAACGAGATCGAAGCCAAGAGCTCGCAGGCGCTCCCATTCTGAAACGGGAACATCGCCCAGCAATACCTTCTGGCCTAATTTGCGGCTTAGCTTGGATAACCACTGCAGTGTGCTGATTTCGTAAAGCTGCGGATGCCGCCTCAGCGAAGGAAGAGTGCTCATTAGCGATTTGCAGCACCAGCAATCATTTGCCAGTGGTGATGCAGAGATTCTATTCGCTTCGTGGAGGTGTCATGACAGCGAACTCAGGTCCGGGCGCGGCGCTCGTCTGCTGCGCCGCTGAACGGTTGTCTTTATCGGCTCACTGCTAAGATAGAGGATTGCGTTCAGGCTCATATCCATCGCAGTAGGTTTCCATATACATGAAGACTGGCATTATCGGCCTGCCTCAGGTGGGCAAGACATCGCTGTTCAAGATTCTGACCAAAGCTCAAGTGGAGGAGCGTGGACACAATCCGCGTGAGGCCCATATTGGGATTGCGAAGGTACCCGACGAGCGCCTCGATAAGCTTTCGGCCCTGTACAGTCCAAAGAAACTCATTCATGCAACCGTGGAATACTCTGACGTCGCCGCTATCGGTAAGGAGGCGTTGAAAGAATCTGCTTACGCGAACAATCTGAGGACGGTTGACGCTCTCATTCACGTGCTGCGTGCATTTGACGAGCCCTCGATTCCTCATGTTGGTGAAATCGACCCGCTGCGCGACGCGCGCAACGTTGATTTCGATCTGGTAGTCAATGATCTCGGCCAGATCGAGAAGCGCCTGGAGCGTCTGGAAAAAGATTTGAAGAAAATGAAGTCGGCCGAACTGGAGCGCGAGTTCGATCTGCTGAAGCGTGCTAAGGCGCATCTCGAATCCGAGCGCCCGCTGCGCGAGATGGAGATGTCACCCGAAGATAGAAAGCGCATTCGCGGATTCATGTTTTTGAGCCAAAAACCAATCCTTTATGTACTGAACGTGAATGAGAGTTCCACGCTCGGTTCCGATCTGGAACAAGCTCCGGCAAAGTACAAGTTGACCGAGTATGCCTCGCGTCCAAACGCAGGAGTCACCGCGATTTGCGGAAAAGTGGAAGCCGAGCTCGCGGACATGGGCGACGAAGAAGCCGCGGAGTTTCTCGCAAGCTATGGCTTAAAAGAGAGCGGTCTCGTGCGCCTCATTCGCAAAAGCTACGAGCTACTCGGACTCATTTCATTCTTCACCGTCGGTGAAGACGAATGCCGGGCCTGGACGATCGAGCGCGGATCCCGCGCGCAGGCAGCGGCCGGAGCGATCCATTCCGATCTGGAGAAGCATTTCATTCGCGCTGAGACGATCCATTGGGATCAGCTTCTGGAAGCCGGTTCAGAGGCCAACGCGCGCTCGCGCGGCACGCTGCGACTTGAAGGCAAAGACTACATCGTGCGCGATGGCGACGTGATGCACATCCGCCACAGCGCCTGAACGATGTCCCCTCTCGCTCTCACTATCATCCTGGGACTCACCGCGGCGATGGCCGACGGCGTGGGTGGCCTGATCATCATTCAGCGTCATTGGGAGCGGCGTTATCTACGCTACTTTGTCGCGGTCGGATCGGGATTCATGCTGGCAACAGCGTTAGTCGAGATGCTCCCCGAGAGCCTGCGCATTGCGCCGAAACATGCTCCGGCATTCCTGCTGCTGGGGTACTTTCTCGTTCATTTTTTCGAGCACACCGTTGTCCCTCATTTCCATTTCGGGGAAGAAACGCACGCCGGGGAGTTCATCCACACGCACAAGAGCTATTCGGTACTGCTCGGCCTGGTGGTCCACACGTTCTTCGACGGGATCGCGATCGCCTCCGGATTCCTGATTTCGAACTGGTTGGGATGGGTGATCTTCATAGCCGTATTCCTGCATAAAATTCCAGAAGGCTTCACCGTCGGCTCGGTGATGCTGGCCAGCGGACGCTCTCGCCGCATGGCGTTCACCTCATCGGTGATCCTAGGGGCTTCCACTCTGCTGGGCGTACTTGCCATGCGCGCGTTTGCACCGATGCTCCATGTCGGACTGCCGCTGTCTGCGGGTGTCACGTTGTATGTTGCCGCGTCTGATCTGATTCCAGAAGTGAATAAGGAGCCCGGAATCAGAATGGCACTGCTCGTCTTTGTTGGAGTAGCCGTGCTCCTAGTACTGGATAGTTGGATCCGCGTTTGATCTGAAACTCGGCGTTTTTATCGCTGTGCCTCTTAAAGAATGAGATCGGACGCCTATTGTTTGTTTGAATTCATTCCAACTTGTCGGTTTCTCATCGCGCGATAATTTCCACATGGCTACCTACTCGGGCACACCTGGCCACCAGATGGTCTCAACCAGCTTCGAGCTTCCCGGATATCGCGTGGTGCGAACACTCGGCGTGGTCCGCGGAATCGTGGTCCGCTCGCGTTCCATTTTCGGAACCATCGGAGCTGGATTGCAGACACTGGTTGGCGGCAACATCAGTCTGCTTACCAATCTCTGCGAAAAGACGCGTGCGGAAGCTTTCGATCTGATGCTGAAGCACGCTGGAGACCTCGGAGCGAATGCGGTGATCGGCGCTCGCTACGACGCTACTGAGATCATGCAGGGAGTCACTGAAGTACTGGCTTATGGAACCGCGGTGGTTGTGGAACGTGCTCCGCAGTAGCTAGGATCGCCTGCCCTGCAGAACCGCGAATGCGTCTTTGCGCCAAAGGACTTCGACGCGGAAGCCTGCGTCCTCCATGAGCACGATCTCCGAAGCAAGCGGCACATATACGTCCTCTTTCGCCCACGCGCTCAGGTAATCGCCCGCTTGCCGCTCGTCATAGGACAATCGCAAATGAGTTTTCCAGGCCTCAAACTGGCGCTTCGCGATCCTCTTCTCCTGCGCTGGCTGACAATCAACGTTGACGATTTGGCCTCCGGAACGAAGCGCTACGGCGATCCGCTGATAAAGAGCACGTTTGGCGCTGCGCGTGCGTACATGGTGCAGAGCAAAGGAAGCAACGATGGCATCACAGGGCGGGATCTCGCAACGAAGAAACGAACTGCAGATAAACTGCGCACCCGAAACACGCCTTTCTGCAGCTTTCAACATCTCTGGATCCGAATCGACGCCCACGAACTTTGCTGCGGGCGCGAAGGCGCGACAGCGAGCAGAAAGTGCTCCCGTTCCAACTCCGAGATCGACAATGATTCCCGAAGCGGGATCGACATACGAAGCAGCGACATCCAGCATTTCCTCGTAATGCGGTATGAATGTGCGGATGCGCGCGTCGTATTGCGCCAGATCAATGCCAAGATGTGCGGCGACTCCCATTCGTTTGCTAAGCCGGTCTGCCTTCTCCTGCGGCACTCACGTGTTGACGATGCGAAAACGATTCGACCTCCTGCGCGCCATTCGTGCTCGGACGAGCCAGCGTGCTGGCTTTACGCGTGGTCGTGTCGATCGCTCTTATGAGCGTAGCGCGAATGCTGCCTTCTTCCAATTCGAGCAAGCCTTCCACGGTGCATCCTCCCGGCGTGGTGACTTCGCTCTTCAGAATGGCTGGATGTAGCCCCGTCTCGAGCACCATCGAGGCGGCGCCCAAAGTTGCTTGAGCTGCCAATGTGGTCGCCAGATCGCGAGGCAAGCCCATGCGAATGCCACCTTCAGCGAGCGCTTCGACAATTGTGTAGATGAATGCGGGCCCACTGGCCGAGAGGCCGGTGACCGCATCCATCATTGCCTCGTCGACTTCGGCGGTGCGTCCCATCAGTGCGAAAAGCTCCGCCGCTCGCGCCAGATGGTCGGCAGTTGCAAACCGTCCGGCACACAAGGCGGTCATGCCCTTCCCGATTCGACACGCTGTATTCGGCATTGCGCGTACGACGGCAAGTCGTCGGCCCAATGCTGCTTCGATCGATTGGGTTGTGACTGCACTGGCTATAGAGATAATCAACGCATCCTCGTTCAGCTCTGATCGGATCTCCTGAAGAACGGCTTGCATGAAGAGCGGCTTAACGCAGAGCAGTACCACGCCAGCATTGCGTACGGCCGCCGAATTGTCGGTCCCCACGTTCATGCCGAGCTGTTTCGACACGCTTGCGGCGCGATGAGCGTGCTTCACCGTCGCAGTCGCATTGGCAAAAATTCCATTGCCGCTCTTGATCATGGCCGCAAGGAGTGAACTGCCCATCTTCCCTGCTCCGAGTACGGCGATGTGGTCTCCTCGACCGTAACTGATACTCATCTTCTTCTCCTCTCGTGATTCGCGCAAAAACAAAAAGACCTACAACGCTTTCGCGATGCAGGTCTTTGGATGATGCCGAATTTATCTGTTCTTAGGCGTCTTCCATCCAACCACACCATCGCGCACACGCCGGCGGCGGGCACGGGATCGGCGGGTTGAAGCTCCGCAAGAACATTGAGTGAACTTTACGCCGGATTACCGGGGGAATGCAAGCGGATAAGGTGGTACCCATCTCGGCCGGATGTTCGAATTTCGTGGATTTCCCGATTTCGCGATTTCGTGATTTGGAAATCACGGGAATCGCGAAATCAAGGAAATTACTAGTCGCGCGTATAGATGTCGATGATGTCGAGAATGCGCTGCGTCTGATCGACCAGGATCACACGCCCTCCAAGGATCACGCGCTCCCAATCTCTGGGTAGTCGCGGCAGGCGCACCTCGCAGGAATGCGGGAGAGGCTGTACGCGCTTTTGTAGTCCTGGAGGCAAGGTGCCGTTGCGCTGTAACTGCTTTTCCAGACCAGGAGGCAGACGGTCGCGCTTCGCGAGTCCCGGTGGGAGATTCGAGTAATCGTCGCCCGAGAGACAGCCGCGCAGAATATCGCGATCGGAGTCGCTGAAAACTGCATAGCGGCCACGGTCACCATCGCGATCATCATCTTCGTCCTCATCATCTTCCCGGTCCCGTTTGTGACCATTGCCGCGCTTTGCGTAATGTCTGTCATCGTCGTCGTAACGGCGCGAATCGTGATCGTCACGAAATGCAGTCTCTGCGCGATTGGGGCTAGGCTGTCGAGTTGGTGCGCCTGGTGTGAACCATGTGAGCACCGCCTCAGACTCGACTACGGCTTCCTTCTTACCGGTCGCGGCTGCGACCACTGTACCTGCACCCGCGCCCACACCAGCGCCGATCGCAGCGCCTTTTCCACCTCCGGCGACGCCTCCGACCACTGCGCCCGCTGCAGCGCCGCTTCCTATCTTGGCGATGTTGCTCTTTGTATGCGATCCACCGGTAATCACGACCGGCGTCACTGTTAGGTCGTAGGAACGGAACCACCCTCCACTGATTGAAGTGAGGGCCAGCGTTAATTGTCCCGGCGAACTCAGCCGCCCTGAGCTGTGCTGCTGAAGGACTTGTCCGGTGACTTCAGTTCCTTTGTCGAAGAGAATCTTGCCATTCACAACCACCGGTTGCACGAGTGTTCCATGAAATACGTCGCCCACTTTCGCCGTATTGCTGGAGATGCGCTCGTCGATCCGCACTTGAAGAGCAGTATTCGGTGGCAACGACGCGCTGGCCGAGAACGCCTGAGGCGCGAACAATCCAGCGCACGCGAGAGAGATGAGTATTCGTCCAATGCTGCAGAATTTCATCAACATCCTCGATGGTGGGGGGACTCCATCGTATGAACCGGATGGAAGCGCGACAAGATAACCAGCAGACGGAGGGCTACTGAACGTACATGTCCTCAAGTAACGATTCTGAGGTGAACAAGCAGACGAAGGGGTGAGACGTATGTTCGGCATTCGCACATGCGATAACCCGCGACGTCGAAAGCTATCTTTTTACGGTGATCCCCAGTTCCCGTAGTTGGGCAGGGCTGACGGGGGTCGGCGCATCGACCATTAGATCCACTGCCTTGGCCGTCTTCGGGAATGGAATTACCTCGCGCAGACTATCAGCGCCCGCGAGAATCATCACGATGCGGTCGAGCCCCAGCGCAATTCCGCCGTGTGGCGGGGTTCCATATTCCAGCGCTTCGAGAAAGAATCCAAATCGGGAACGCGCTTCCTCGTCGGTCATTCCTAGAGCGTTGAATATTTGTTTTTGGATGTCCTGGCGGTGAATACGAATGGATCCCGATCCCAATTCGGTACCGTTCAGGACAATATCATAGGCCAGTGCACGCACCGCTCCTGGATCGGAGAGCAGCTTGCCGAAATCTTCTTCGTGTGGCGAGGTAAAGGGATGGTGAGCCGCATTCCACCGGTTTTCCTTGTCGTCGTACTCGAACATGGGAAAGTCAGTGACCCACAGAAACTTGTAATCCTCGGCAGTCCCCTTCTTGCTGAACCCTCCGTGCTTATCTTTGTACTTTTGGGCAAGCGCAAGTCTCAGGGTTCCGGCAGAGGTGTACACGGCTTCTGCCGCTTTGCGCACCGCGATCGGAGAACGATCCTGGACGGGCCCTCCTGCAACCAACACGAGCAGATCGTCGCCTTCGGCTTCGCACATCGCGCGCAGCTTTGTGACCGAATCGGGAAAGCTCTTTTCGAGGCGCTTCAGGTCGTCGATGACTTTGGCGGGAGGCTTGGCGGCGAAGAGCTGTTTGTTTTCGTCGCGCTCCTTGCGCGAGAGCTCCCCCACCTTTGGAATACGGACTGCAACCACCGGTAGCAGCGGATCAAGAGTCAGAGCATTCAGGTTCTCCTCGGTAAACGCTTCGCGCACGTCGCATATCGCGGGCAGGCGCATGTCCGGTTTATCGATGCCGTATTTGCGGATCGCATCGTCGTATTTCATGCGAGGAAACGGCGGTTTGAGTTCGATCCCGCCTTCCCGAAAGGCAGCGACCAAGAAGGCCTCCACGACCTCGAAGACACGCTCCTGACTTGGGAACGACATCTCCAGATCGATTTGCGTGAACTCAGGTTGCCGGTCGGCGCGCAGATCTTCGTCGCGAAAACAGCGGACGATCTGGAAGTACTTATCGAATCCCGAGATCATCAGGATCTGCTTGAAGAGTTGTGGTGATTGCGGCAGCGCGTAGAACGATCCTGGATAAACACGGCTCGGCACGAGATAGTCGCGCGCGCCTTCGGGCGTGCTGCGCGTCATGAACGGTGTTTCGATTTCGAGAAAACCGCGCTCATACAGCGCCTTGCGAATTGCCAGCGAGACGCGCGAACGCATCGCGATGTTGGCTTGCATCTCCGGACGACGCATATCGATGTAGCGATATTTCAGGCGCAGCTCTTCATTCGAAATGGCTGGTTCGGCCGGAGAAAACGGAGGAGTCTTCGAATCGTTGAGAATTCTCAATTCGTTGGCGACGATTTCAATCTCACCGGTGGGCAGATTCTTGTTTACGGTCGCCGGGTCGCGCCGCTTCACCGATCCCACTACAGCCAGGACGTACTCAGAGCGCACAGTTTCCACTTTCGAGTGCAGCGCCGGATTCCGCTCGTTATCGAAGACCACCTGGACCACGCCGCTGCGATCGCGCAGATCGATGAAAATCAAATTGCCGAGATCGCGGCGACGATTCACCCATCCCATTAGGGTGACATTCTTACCGGCATCGCCGGCCGTCAGCGTGCCACACATGGTGCTTCGTTCGAGGTTTCCAAGCAGGTCGAGCTGAGTTTCTGGCAAGGTGAAGTCCTTGAGGTTATGGGTAATCCTTCATCTTAATTGCGGAATTGAGAAATTGGGAACGGAGTCATTTCGCGATTTGGTGATTTCGCGATTTCGCGATTGTCAATGGCCGAACGATGGGTTGATCAACGTGCAGTGCGGCTCGCCACGTTTGAACGCTGGAGAAGACAAATTCGGATGACTTGATCGAATCGAGAAATCACCAAATCACCCGATCTGAATTACGAACCCGCTAAACCGTCACTGCTTGCTTTACCGGCACTTGCGTGAACCAGCCGTGGCGGTCATGCGCGCGGCCTTCGACGATGTCGAAGAACTCCTTGTGCAGGGCGCGCGTGACCGGACCGGTCTTGCCGTTCCCGACGGTGATCTTGTCCACCGTTCGGATCGGCGTGATCTCGGCCGCAGTGCCCGTGAAGAAGACTTCGTCGGCGATGTAGAGCATCTCGCGGGGAATCATCTGCTCGACGATTGGGAAGCCTAGTTCTTTCACCAGCTCAATCACACTCGCTCGAGTGATACCAGGCAGCACCGAATTTCCAAGCGGCGCGGTGTATACAGTGCCTTTGCGCACCAGGAAGAGATTCTCACCCGAACCTTCGCTCACGTAGCCATTCACGTCGAGGGCAATTCCCTCGACATATCCATTAAGAATGGCTTCCATCTTGATGAGCTGCGAGTTCATGTAATTCGCGCCGGACTTGGCCATCGCGGGCAGCGTATTCGGGGCCATCCGATTCCAGGAAGAAACACACACATCCACGCCTTCGTCTGGGGACCCGTGCCCGAGGTACTTCCCCCAAGCATAGTTGCAGATGTAAACCTCAACAGGCGATCCGAGCGGGTTCACTCCAGCCTCGCCATACCCTCTGAGCACGATAGGGCGGATGTAGCATGGAAACACTCCATTTGCGGCCACAGTATCAACCATCGCTTGAACAATTTCGTCTTCAGAAAACGGCACGTCCATGCGATAGATCTTGGCCGAGTGGATCAGTCGCTCGGCGTGTTCCTGAGCGCGAAAAATTCCCGCCCCATTCGGATGCTTGTAGCAGCGCACGCCCTCGAATACCGACGAGCCGTAGTTCACGACATGCGACATGACGTGCAGCTTGGCGTCATCCCAGTTGATCAGCTTGCCGTTATGCCAGATTTTTTCCGATTTTGGAATTGCCATGCGCGCTCCTTAGGAATGCATTCGCAGAAAAATGATGGAACTCACCATTATATTCGGACGCTCTGCTCTGCAGACCATGAAAGTAGCTCCGAACCAAGAACGATGGGGCGAGTGCGATGCGGAGCGAGATCTAAGACTCGCCCGCATTAACAGGTCTTCCCGCTCATTCGGCCTCCGCGTTCAAACAATCTTTTCAAAGATGCCGATCAGCCGTTCCGAATCGGTAAGAGCCTCGCAATCTTTGTCTATCTTCGCGTAGTCGGCAGCAAAACGCTGTTTGAATTGCAGATAGGACTCGCGATTTTTCCAGACATCGATCGTCAGGTACGTGCCTGCATGCTCGTCGCTTCTGACGAGTATGGTTTCGACATAAGCTGCATCACGCTGAAAAAGCTGAGCCCAGATTCCGTCACCTTTGTACGCCGTCTCAAATTTGGAGCGGTTTTCGGGCGCTACCTGAAACTCCCACATGACGTAGATCATTGGCGGCTCTGGATATCGCTTTAACAAGCCTCTGCCTGCGCGCGTCTAAGGGCAGAGGTGCGACCGTTGTTGAGCGCTCAACTACATTTTGGTAACAGGATTGGGAGGCGGAGCTTGTCCTTGCGCCGTCTCTTCTTTTCGGACCGCAGCTTCGGCAGCTTGAAAGCCTAGCTTCGAGTGCGTTCCATCGCAGAAAGGTTTATTGGTGCTGGCCCCACAGCGGCACAGCGAGAAAGCAGGCTTGCCGGTCAGGTCCCATTCGCGACCTTCAGCATCCACCAGTTTAACTACGCCTTCGACACGATATGGGCCATTCGGCTTTACAGTGATCTTTACGTCTGCCATTGAGTTCAGTGAGCCTCCCGCATCAGTGTATCCGGAGGCGCTATTCTTGAATACCAACCTGGGCTCTCCAAATAGTAATGGAGTCGAACGACTCATTTGCCCGTGGTGAGAGACCGACGGCAACGCATCGGAGATTCTCTGCGGTACGAACCTCAGGACTCCCGCAGATTTCAGCGCGCATCTTAGGTCAGAAGAAAACGCCAACTATGAGGAAAAGTGTATGAAGTTCCTATTCGGATTCGCGCTCGGGGTTACGCTCGGCCTGCTTTATGCTCCCGCCCCTGGAAAGGAGACGCGCCGTCGCCTGGCTGAGAAAGCGCGTGAGTTGCCAGAGTTGCCGCAACAAAAGGCTAGACAGATAGCCGCATCTGCAAAAGCCAAAGCAGGCGACTTAGGTGCGAAATTAGGCCGGCAGGCTGCAGAGGCAGCGGTAGAAAAGGCAACGCCAAACATTGCGAGTCAGCCAACTGAGAAAATCGGGTAGTGACTTCCTACGCAAAGGCCAGACCGGCGCAGCTGTTCACGAATAGTAATCAACTCCGCCGCTGGAATCAGCGGCAGAGTTGAACCGATTTGGGTAGTTATTGCGGGTTGCTGCTGCTCTGCTGTTGCTCTTTCTGTTTGTGGTGCTGATGCGCCTGCTTAGCTGCTCTGCCTACCTCTTTCTCTTGCTGCAGAGCCTGTTGCCACATTTGATCATTCTTCTGCATGTAGTCTTTTGTCGCCTGATCGCTGACCTTGCCCTCATCGCCCTTCATCTGTGAGAGCGTGGATTGCATAGTCCCGTATTGGCCCTTGGCCTGACTCACTGCACCCTTGATGTCCTGCTTTTCTTGTTGCATCTGTTGATTGTTGCTCTGGTCTTGTTGAGCAAAGGCATTGACTGCAAACACCATCGCGCCTGATAACAGTAGTCCAGACACAGCCCTCAGCATTCCTTGTACTTTCACGGAAAACCTCCAATGATTTTCTTGTAGCGCTGATGAGTTCGATGTGCCGCGACGGTGGGAGTATGTGGCGCTGAGGGCTTGCTGGTGCAACAGGTCATACGTTATGCAACTTTCCTACAACAAACACGGTGCTATCGCATCGAACAAGTTAGCTTCACGGTTTTTCATAAGGTGATAGTCGATGTGGCTTCTCTTTGTCGCGATAATACTGTTTATCATCTGGCTCATATCGTGGGCCATCGTCAAAACCATTACTGCAGGAATGTGGATTCTGCTCGCATTCGCAGTAGCCTTCCTGATCGTGCATCTTTTTACCCGCGTCTGGATGAAGACTCAGCAACTCAAGCCCTAGTCGCTCCGCAATCAGGCGGCTAAGTCGAGCAAAGCTAATCCTGTACTTTCATCGATTGTCCGCTGAAGATACGCAGGAGTTTCGATAACCATCACCTCCATGGTCGGCCAGACGCTTCCACCCAGTAAATGGCCGCCATGGGCAGTGCCATCGCGCTTACCCACAACCACATGAGCGTGCAGCTTCCGCTTGCCGTCACTGCGCGCCAGATTTCCGACGAATGAGAGCAACTCAACCTGCTCGTTGATGTCTATTGGCTGATACTCGCGGCGCTCGCGATCGAAATAGCCCAGGCGCACACGCTGGAACGCCCCAATCCCGCTCAGGCGAGCGCTGCTGATGTTGTTCTCCTCGGCAAATTGCAGCAGGAGGGGAAGAACGTCATCATTCTTGTCGAACGCTAGCGCAAACGTTTTTAGCTTGTTCTCTTCAGATAAAAGCTTCGATTGCACTTTGTCCCCCTGAAATTGGGCAGCAGTCCTTCCCTGCTATGCCCAATTTGAACCTCTGGTCTGGTTCGATGCTTGAGTACCGCCCTGCGTCCAACTCTTTATGCAATCGCAGGTGGGGATGCGAGCCGCAGTTGCACAAGTCGGTGGGAACCCCGGGAGCTGCGTGAGCGGGAGGGACACGTTATCGGCCCCGGCCGATTACACACGCGAACAGGCAGCAATGCTACAGCTCGCGTCTTCCTTCGAGGGCTTTCGCCATCGTGACTTCGTCGGCATATTCAATGTCGCTCCCGGCTGGGATACCTGTAGCGATGCGCGTCATTTTCACAGCAGAGTTCTTGAGCATGCGCTGGATGTAGACGGCTGTCGCCTCGCCCTCCACTGTGGGATTAGTGGCAATAATCAGCTCGTCTACATCACCCCGTTCGACGCGTTGACTCAAGCTTGCCAGCCGCAGATGTTCCGGTCCGATACCCTGTAACGGCGATAGTGCTCCGTGCAGCACGTGATAGACGCCGTTGTAGCTGCGCGTCTTTTCGATCGCCCCGATATTAGTCGGTTCCTCGACAACACACACCAGCCGCTGATTGCGTGTGGCGCTGCTGCAATATACGCAGGGATCTACGTCGGTAATGTTGCTGCAAATCGAGCAGAGACGGAGACTTGCCTTCACTCGGCGAATTGCCTCGGCGAGCAGTTCGGCGTCTTCATTGCTGGCGCGCAGGATGTGGAAGGCGAGCCGCTGCGCCGTCTTGCCACCGATGCCCGGCAGCTTCTTCAGTTCGTCGATGAGCCGCGCCATCGGCTCGGCGAATTTTGACAAGGTGCCTCGACTCAGTTGGACTTATGGTGCAGGCGAAGGAAGAAAACGCGTTAAAACAATCCCGGCAGATTCATTCCACCCAGCATGCTTCCCAAATTGGATTGCATCATTCCGTCGACTTTGCGCCCAGCCTCGTTCACTGCAGCTGTGATCAGGTCCTGCAGCATCTCGACGTCGCCTGACTTCACCGCTTCCGGATCAATCTTGACCGAGATTACCTGTTTCTGGCCATTCATCTTCACCGTCACCGTGCCGCCTCCGGATGACGCCTCGACAACAGTGGCACGCATCTTTTCCTGAATTTCCTGGGAAGCGCGTTGTGCCTGGGCCAGCAACTCCTTGGGATTGAATTCCATTCTCGCCGTGTCTCCAACTATTTCTTTCTTAAATCGACTACGGTGCGAACTTCCGCGCCAAACTTCTCCTGCATACGCTGTACGATCGGATCTTCGGCAGCCCTCTGGCGCGCACCTCCTGCGCCGTTGCCATTCCCGTTTCCATTTCCGTTGAGGCCGCGCTCCACCGGAATCTGCGCAACTCCGCCTCCGGCGACAGTCAGCTTGATGGGACGACCGCAGAGTCGAGCCGCTTCCTGCGTCAGCAATCGGCGTGCATCCGCGCTCAAGCTCAAATCAATCACCTTTTCGGAAAGGGGCAGCCGAAGATTGAGCTGATTGCCTTCGAACTTCCACTCTCCCCGGGCAAGCAGATCTGCAGCAGTAGCCTGGCTCTGGGCTTCGAGCACACCGATCAGAGCAGAACGCAGATCTTCAAGCCGAACATCCTTCGGCTCCGCGGCTGGCGCGGGTTCCTCCGGAGCTTCGGCGACCGCTAATGCAGTGGCTGCGGCAGACACTGCGGCCATTGCTAAGCTCCCACGCGTTTGTAGCTCTGCAGCGGAATCCGAGATTGAAGCAGTAGTCGAGCCTTCGGGTTCGGACGAGCGGATCTTCCGCAGACGGTCGGCTTCGAATGGGGAAACAACGCGAGATGGCCCAGAAGCAGCCTGCGGGGACTGCGGGCGTAACGAACCCAATGCTGAGATTCTCGTTTCAACACCTCGTGGGGAACCGCTGCTGGTTGCTGGCGCTGCGGGCCGCATCGGAATTCCAGATCCAGCTGCATTTGCCTGGCTAAGCAAATCTTCCAGCGGAAGCAGGCGATGCGCATGCACCATCTTCAACATGCCCAGTTCGAGATGAAAGCGCTGCTCCTGGCGATATCCAAGCTCGTCGTGAGTGCGCAGAATGATGTTCAAGAATCGCGTGAGGTCTTCCTCGGAAAACAGTGCGGCAATAGCAGCTACCTTCTGCTTCTCATCCGACGAAATCTGCAGCAGCGGCGAGTCTCCGCCGGCAATCTTCGCGACTACAGCGTTGCGTAGAAAGCGAACCGACTGTTTGGCGAAGTGCGATGGACTCTGCCCCTCGGTCATCAGACGATCGAGCAACTTGAGCAGATCCTCGCTGGAGTTGCGATGAACACATTCCATCGCGTGCACCAGCACGTCAGAGGAAACCGTTCCCATCAGCCCTCGAACTTGTGCTGCCGTGAGCTTCGCGCTGGAATCGCCGTCAAAGATACCGCAGCAGGCAATCGCCTGATCCATGATCGAGAGCGCATCGCGCATTGAGCCGTCGCCGGCCTCGGCCAGAGCGGCCAGCGCGCCATCGTCGGCATTGATCTTTTCCTGAGCAGCTATGTCGCGCAACTGCTGCACGATATCGTCGAAGCGGACGGCATGAAAGCTGAAATGCTGACACCGCGAGCGGATGGTCTGCGGGATGTCCTCCGGCTGCGTAGTGGCCATCATAAAGACCATGTGCGCCGGTGGTTCTTCCAAAGTCTTCAGCAATGCATTGAAGGCGGCGTCGGTGATCTGGTGAGCTTCGTCGAGGATGTAGATCTTGTAGCGATCGCGCGCCGGACGATATCGCGCCGCATCTCGTAACTCGCGAATCTCGTCGATGCCACGGTTGGTGGCCGCGTCAATTTCGATTACATCGACCGAACTCCCTGCCCTGATCTCCTGGCAGGAGTCGCAGACGCCGCAAGGCTCCGCAGAAGGCTTATCGGTCGAGCGGCAGTTGAGCGCCATCGCGAGAATGCGTGCAATGGTCGTCTTCCCGATGCCCCGATGTCCGCTGAAGATATATCCGTGAGCGATGCGTTGCTGGGAAATCGCGTTCTGCAGCGTGCGAGTGACGTGCTCCTGCCCGATTACGTCAGAAAAGCGTTGAGGACGATACTTCCGGGCGAGGACCTGATAGCTCATGGCGGGAAACTGCAGTCGATTATACCGTCGAAAGTGTGCGGCCGAGATTTGAACACGGAGGACACGGAGGGCACAGAGGTCGGTGCAGTGGGCGGTCGAAGTAGATGAATGTAGCTCATGCGCACATAGATAATGGAATCGAAGTCTCCGAAAAGATCTGTCGAGCGCTGATCCGCTCTGAAGGGAGCCACAGGATCCTTCGCCGAAACACATCTCATGTTTCCTCTGTGACCTCCGTGCCATCCGTGTTCAACCCCGGTGAAGTGCGCATCATTATGTGTGCTAGCATCGACTCTCGATGAGTTCGGGCAAACTTCAGGTCGTGCCGTTGGGTGGCCTTGGCGAATTCGGCATGAACTGCATGGCTTTGCGGTGGGGAGATGACATCATCGTCATCGACGCAGGGCTGATGTTTCCCGAATCGGAGCTGCTGGGCGTCGATATCGTCGTTCCCGATATCAGTTATCTCCTCGAAAATCGCGATAAAGTTCGCGCCATTCTCCTCACTCACGGACACGAAGATCATATCGGCGGCTTGCCATGGATTCTTTCTGAGCTGAATCTTCCTGTTTACGGGACTGAATTCACGCTTGCTCTCGTGGAAGGAAAGCTGGAAGAGCATGGCCTGCTCGACTCTGCTGTACTCAACGAAATCGAACCGAACGAGCGCTTCCGGATTGGACCGTTTCTCATTCACCCATTGCGCGTGACTCACAGCCTAGTTGATTGCGTGGCGCTGGCGATCCATACGCCTCTGGGAGTCGTGATTCACTCCGGAGATTTCAAAGTCGATCCAACTCCGACCGATGGAAAGCTCTTCGACCTGCATCAGTTCGCCGAGTACGGCAAAGAGCGCGTGCTGCTCCTACTGCAGGACTCGACGAACGTCGAACGACCCGGATATACGCCTAGCGAGCGCGCGGTTCGTCCGCGATTTGAAGAAATTTTCACGCGGACGAAGCGGCGGCTGTTCGTCTCCTGTTTCTCGTCTTCAATCCATCGCATCAAGCTCGTGGCTGACATGGCATTCGAGCATGGACGTAAGCTGGCGCTCGTTGGTCGGTCGATGAATGAAGCCACCGAGATCGCGCTCGATCTCGGGTACCTGCACATCCCCGAAGGCACGCTGATCCATCCTGGACAAATTCGCGATTTTAATCCGGAGAAAGTGTGCGTACTCATCAGCGGAACACAAGGGGAGCCGATGTCGGCTCTGTCGCGTGCTGCGGTGGATAATCACAAACACGCGCGAATCGAGCCGGGCGACACTGTCGTGCTCTCGTCGCGCATTATTCCCGGAAATGAAAAAGCCATCTTTCGCATGATCGATCACCTCTATCGACGCAATGCCGACGTGATCTATGAAGATGGCTCCGGCTCGCCGGTACACGTGAGCGGACACGCGAGCCAGGAAGAGCTTCGTCTGATTATTAATCTCGTCCGGCCGCATTACTTCGTTCCCATTCATGGCGAGTACCGTCAGCTCAAGCGTCACGCCGAGCTTGCGGGATCGATGCATGGAGCAGTCGGCAGCGTGCTGATGCTCGAAAGTGGAGACGTGCTGGAAATCGACGAACTTGGAGCGCGCAAGGCGGGAAAGGTTACCGTCGGACGCGTTTGTATTGATTCTGGTTCGGGCAGCGATGTAGTCGAAGATCTTGTCATCCGCGACCGCCGCCATCTCAGTGAAGATGGAATCGTGCTGCCGATCATCGCAATCAACAAGCTCACCGGACGCGTTGAGTCCATTCCTGAAATAGTGATGCGCGGCTTTGCAGCCGCCGGCGCAGAGAACGGATTTCTCGCCGATGCTCGCGAGGTGATCAGCCGTACGCTCGAACTTTCGAGCCAGGAAGAAAAAGCCGACTACGGCGTGATCAAAGAAAAAATCCGTCAAGACTTAAAGCGTTACATTAATAAACAAACCAGCCGCCGACCGCTCATCATGCCGGTGATTCTCGAGATCTAAACGTGACGCAGCCTTCACCTGCTGTGACACAGAAGAAAAGTCCAAACAGGCACAAGCTTCTCAAGATTGTCCTTTTACTGTTCGCCATTATCCTGCTTCTACTCTGGCCCGCGGCGCGCGAGCACGTTCGTGCGATGTCGCTGCTGGCGCGCATGTCGCAACAAAGAAGTTTAACCGCTCGCCTCGATCAACATCCGTATGACATCCAGACGCTTACTTTTAGCTCGACAACAGGATTGTCGCGCGCGCGCCTCTACCTTCCCAGCAACATTGAGAATCCGCCAGCAATGGTCGTGGTTCCCGGGCTGCATCAACTCGGCATGAATGAACCCCGTCTTGTTAATTTCGCTAAATCATTGGCGGAGTCTGGAGTGGAGGTACTGACTCCACAAGTGGACGCGCTCGCGGAGTACCGTGTTGAGCCACAGTCCATCGACCTAATCGGAACCTCGGCTCAGTTTCTTTCGCATCGCGCTGGAGAAAAGGTCGGGGTGCTCGGACTGAGCTTTGCCGGGGGACTCTCGCTCATGGCGGCCGCTGATCCTAAGTACGCGGACGACATTTCCTTTGTTGCGGCAGTCGGGGCGCAAGATGATGTCCAGCGCGTCGAGCACTACTTAGTTGAGGGTCAAACGCGCTGGCCTGATGGAACATTGCTGACGACCCCGCCTAACGAATATGGCTGGCTGATCGTAATCTACTCGCATCCCGAGGACTTTTTCGCTCCTGCCGATGTGGAGGGCGCAAGAGAATCGCTGCGGCTGTTGCTTCACGAAGATTTAAAGCAGGCGAACACCCGAGCGGCCCAGCTTTCTCCCGATGGGCAGCGGCTGATGAAGGATATTTTTGATGGTCGTCGCGAGCTCTTCCGCGACAAACTATTGGCCGATCTGGACAAACACACAGCCGAAGCAGTTGCCGTCTCCCCACATGACCACATTCAGAGTCTCAAAGCGAAGGTGTTGCTGGTTCACGGAGAAGGCGACGATGTGATTCCACCTTCAGAAACTGAATGGCTGGCGCGCGACATTCCCAACGGTGAACTGCAGGAAGCGCTGATCAGCCGCGCGATTTCACACGTGAGTTTGGAGAAAGCGCCAGGATGGCGCGACCAGCTCGCGGTGATTCACTGGATCGCACTGATGTTGAAGGACGCGGATGAGGAGCGGCGATGAATCAGACTGTTTGTAACCGATGTGCTTTCTCGTAGACCGCAGCGTATTCACGCGCCGGCTCTTCCCATGAGAAATTTTGGCGCATGCCGTTAAGCATGAGCCGCTTCCATTCGGCTTCCTTCTCGAACGTCGTAAGGGCCTGGCGAACCGCGGCGCGCAATTCCGGAGCAGTGTAGCCGGAGAACTTGAACCCAGTTCCCTTCCCGGTCTTCGCATTCCACTGCTCGACTGTGTCTTCGAGGCCACCAGTCGATCGAACAACCGGCACCGTGCCGTAACGCATGCTGTAGATCTGCGTCAGACCGCAAGGTTCGTAATGGGACGGCATCAGGAATATGTCAGAGCCAGCTTCGACGAGGTGTGCAAGGCGATTGTCGTAAGCGATCTTCACGCACAGGCGATCGGGAAAGCGCTTGTGCAAAGTGCGGAACATCGACTCGTAATGGACATCGCCGGTTCCGAGCACAAGCAGCACCATCTCATCGGTGAGAAGTTGCGGCAACGCCGCTTCCATCAGATCGAATCCCTTTTGCGCGGCAAAGCGGGAGATAACTCCTACTACGGGCCAATCGGCTTTCTGCTTGGGAATCCCGTATTCGTCGAGCAAGGCGAGCTTGCATTTCACTTTGCCGCTTAGATCAGAAGTGGAAAACGTTGCGGGAAGGTAGCGGTCCGTTTCCGGATTCCATTCACCGTAATCTACGCCGTTCACGATGCCGACGACGCGATCGCGCTTGGCGCGTACTGTGTCTGCCAGCCCAAATCCATATTCTCTTGTCTGAATTTCGCGCGCATATGTCCGGCTGACGGTGGTCACATAATCGGCGTAGACGATTCCACCTTTCAGAAAGTTAACCTTGTCATAGAACTCCAGCCGATCCATGGTGAAGAGCGTCCAGGGAAGCAGCAGCTTGGGCATTACCGATTTGGGAAAGATGCCCTGATAACCGATGTTGTGAATTGTCAGTACGGTGCCGCTGCGTGAGAAATCCGTATCCGATGCATACTGGTTGCGGAGAAGGACGGGAATGAGCGCCGCCTGCCAGTCATGAACGTGAAAGACATCCGGAGGACCGAAGCGTTTCGAGGACTCGATCACCGCACGACAAAACATCGTGAAGCGCTCAGCATTGTCCGGATAGTCCCCTCGGCTGTCGCCGTACAGGCCGTCGCGGAAGGCAAACTCCGGGTGATCGACAAAGTAAAATTGCACTCCATCGTGTTTGCCGCCGTCGACAACCTGGCAGAAGAGCAGGTGGTCTGCCATAGGAATGGTCAGATTGGGAATGACCACGTGCTCCTGCTTGAGCCGCGACTGCTTATATTTCGGAAGGAAGACGGTGATCTCATGACCGAGCGCCGCGAGCGCCTTAGGCAGCGCTCCAACGACGTCGGCCAGACCGCCTGTCTTGGAGTAAGGCACACCTTCCGAGGCGGCGAAGGTGATTCGCATCCAGAGCTCCTTCGGCGTGGATTCAGGTTTCCGCCAGCCACCCGAGACGAAAGGCGCTGTCCGGAAGGCCCTATCGTGCTGCTCGCAACAGAGCAGAATCGAAGGGCCAAGGCAAAAGTTCGAGTCTAATGTCCACTCATAGACAGGTCAACGCAGCGCGTCAGAGCACACGCCCGAAACAAAAGCCAAAGCTTGGACAGAATTTTCTCGTGGATGGCGGAGCTGCGCTTCGCATCGTCCATGCCTTGGGCGATATCTCCAACTCGGTGGTAATCGAGATCGGGCCCGGACGCGGCGCCCTAACCAAGCTGCTCGCCCAGCGCGCTGGCCATCTGATTGCGATAGAGTTGGATCGTGATCTGGCAAACGCGCTGGAGCACGAATTTCGTGATCTACCCAACATCACGATCGTCGGAGGCGATTTTCTGGGCGCCAGCATCCCTGGATTGCTCGGTTCCATTTCGGCACCTGGATCGGACCCCGTCAAGGTTGTTGGAAACATCCCGTACTACATCACCTCTGACATTCTCCTTCGAGTGTTCGAACAGCATGAGCATATAGAAACCGTCGTACTGATGGTGCAGAAAGAAGTCGCCGATCGCCTCGTCGCCGAACCAGAGAGCCGCGACTATGGATTGCTCACGGTGACTGCGCGTCTGTTCACCGACGTTGAAAGGCTGTTCACGCTGCCTCCTGGCGCATTTTCTCCTCCTCCTCAGGTCCATTCCAGTGTGCTGCGGTTAGGCGTCGCTCCGAAAGCCGAACAGTTGGGAATCGATTCGCGCGAGTTCCTGAACTTTTCTAAGCTGGCATTTGCGCAGAAGCGCAAGACGCTGTTCAACAATTTGCGCGGAATGTACGACGAGGCTTCGATCAAAACAGCATTGCAGCACGTGGGAGTTCATGCGAGCGCCCGCGCAGAGGAACTATCGCTCATCGGCTTGACAGATGTTTACAAGCACTTAATCCGAGGCTGAGAACCCAATCTCAGCCCGGGCTGTGTTGTAAGCCGTATGTGGGTGCTTCGGAAGAAGCACTTCACCTGAAATTGCCGAGGGCATGCTGAAATGCCAGAGCAACTCGATGAACGCTATGTCTTTGGGCCCACGTACAGAACGCTAGTCACTTTACCAACGATATCGATCATCGGAGCAGTGTTGAGGAGCTCTTCCACTCCCGTGGTGGCGTCGTAAATGCGCAGCTCGCCGCCTTCGGCGGTGTAGAAGACTTTGCGCGGCGCAACGGGAGCGATCGCCAACACATCGCCCTTTTGCGGCTGGCCCGCCGCGGGCGTATCGATAATCGCTGTTCCCGCATTTGGATCCACGATCGAGAGGCATCCTGTCGTGCACGTGCGCGCGCCCACGATGACTTTGCCCTGAAACGAGGAAATTACTTGATGGAAGCCGTCGCCGATTTTGATCTGCTTCCCACCCGTAAGCGATGAAAGCGGAAGCACGGTCACGCTTCCCGCTCCCGGGGTTGCCGGATTGCTTCCTGCAACGTATAGGTTGTTTGTGTCTGCTGTTCCGATCGTCGCAGCATCGACGTTCACTGGCTGGCTGAGGCCGAGCGAGCTCATATCGACGGTGACGATGCTGGCTTGCGTTCCGCCGCACTCGGCACCGCAGTTGAGAATGTAGGCCTTGCTGTCATCCGCCGAAAAGACACCGTAGATAGGGTGATCGAGGCCTGTCACGGTCTGCACTGTGCTGTCGGGAGTATTAATAATTTCAAACTGATTCAACGTTTCGTTAAAAACGAGAAGCTTATTGTTATTGTGCGAAAGCACAATGCGATGCGCGCCAGGTAGACAATTGCCCTTCGTCTGACAGTTGCCAGGAACATCTGGAATGTTTTTGATTGCAACTGAGGTGCTTCCTGTCAGATCAGCTATGCTTACCTCGCTGTTGCTCCCGAGCGCGGCGTAGATGAATTTTCCATCAGAGCTCGCGGCGAGGCTGTCGACAGGACCGGCGAACTGTATCTGGCACGCTGTACCTGACGTGCAATCGATACTACCGATTTTAGTGACTTGCGTCTCCTTGATGTTGTCGATCATGTTCACATTGTTGTCGCCGCTGTTGTACTCGATGGTCGTGCTGTTCGGACCGGGAATCATGATCTGCGGCGGCGGAGAGGACAGAAGCTGGGTTCCTTGGATGGGGATACTGGACGCAGACAGCTGATCCTTCGATGCATCCACGATCAATATGCTGCCGGTGCTGGTCAGATTAACGGCGACAAAGGCCCGCTCCTCGAGGCCGCTGGTCGGCGTGGTGCTGCTATTGCCGCCCCCACATCCGGGCTGGCTGACGATTAACAAAACAATGCTCGCTATCGCAGCGAGAGTGAACCCGCGTCTCAAATGCACTCCTTGACCTCTTTGTAGTCGCTGAATGCAAGATTATAAATTGTTGCAGTTGAGAGCTGCTGTTCACACAGGGATAAACGGCGAGACGCGCGGCGCACCTAGAACGTCCGAGCATTGGCAGAACCCATGGGAACGGTCAAATCCCGGCAGTTGCACGCGGGCATACAATGAGCAAGACGGCAGTCGGAGTTGCGGCTCATGTTTGTTCCCCTGTTTTCTCTTCGTGCAGTTCTTCGGCTGACTGTTGGCGTCCTGATGGCCGTCGCTCTCCCTGCCTCCTCGCAAAATTCCACTTCTATTCAACCCATAACTACTGATGGAAGTCCTGGGCCTCAGAGGCTGATCGACCTTCTGCTGTGGTCTCCGTCGGTTCGTCGGAATCCATTGCACGCGGACCCAAGAACGATGATCGCTTTCGTTCGCCCATGGCTGGTGAGTTCTCGCCTGTTCGACCTCTCAAATCGCTCCATGACGCGCACAACCACTCCTCAGCCAAAAAGCTATCGGTTAACACCCGACCCATTCAACTGGTCACTCGCGAGCACTTCTCCAGACGAGGACGACTACGCATATTCCTCCGATTTGCCGCGAACCGGGTTCCGCACGACTGCTGAGCGCATGGCGGAAACGAATTCCGCACCGCGTCGGCCGGCTTCGATTCCGGCGAAGTTCGACGTTTCGCGCATTGGTGAGCGCGACATTGGCGAAGGCGTAAATTTCTTCTCCATCGAAAAAGAAGTCGCGATCGGACGCGAGCTCTCGATGGAAGTGGAGCAGAGCGCGCGTTTGCTGACCGATCCGGTCGTCAATGAGTATGTGAATCGGACTGGACAGATTCTCGTGCGCCATTCCGACTGCAAAGTGCCTTTCACCATCAAAGTGATCGATGATGACGAAGTAAATGCGTTCGCATTACCGGGAGGATTTTTCTACATCAACACCGGCGCCATTCTCGCTGCCGACGATGAAGCCGAACTCGCCGGAGTGATGGCCCACGAGATTGCGCACGTTTGCGCCCGGCATGCTACGCGAAATCTGACCAAGAGTGAAATCACGCAATACGCTTCCCTGCCCTTGATCTTCTTCGGCGGGCCAGTGGGATACGCGGTTCGTCAAGTCGCCAGCGTAGCTATGCCGATGTCATTCCTGAAATTCAGCCGCGACGCCGAACGCGAGGCTGACCTGCTCGGAATCGAATATCAGTATGCCGCCGGCTACGATCCAACCGCCTTCGTCGATTTCTTCGAGAAGCTCGAAGGCGAGGACAAGGAGCCGCACAGCTTCATTGCGCGAGCATTCATGACCCACCCCATGACGCAAGACCGCGTCCGTCGCGCAGAAGCTGAGCTGGAGATGCTACCAGATCGGGAAAGCTACATCACTGATACGAGCGAATTCGACGCGATTCGCGATCGAGTCTCAAGGCTGACCCACGGCCGCGCGTTCCAGGGCGGCGCGCGTCCTCATCCGACATTGCGACGGAGAACTGGCGCCCAGGAGTAGAAGCTGCCTTGCTGCTCGAGTCGCTCTCAAAATGACTCGATCTGCACCTGAGAGATAGGCGCTCGCGCGAGTCGGACATCGCACGTGATCAGGTGTGCACCTATCATCTCAGCTAAAGCTACATATGCCGCGTCATAGGCAGTAAGATTCTGAGGCAAAGCCCAAATTCGATGAACAAGCATGTGATGCGGATAACGATCAATGATCGCGGAGGTGAAATCGTCCAGAATTTCACCCGCACGTACAGGTGAAATCTTTCCTGCAGAAGCTAATCGCCGGACAACCTGCAGAACCTCGATATCCAGCAGGTGAGGTGCTGCTAAACGTTCGCCGCTCGAAAAAATGCGCTGCTCGATATGCAATCCGGCATGAGACCGAAGCAGCCACTCAAGCGCAGCAGAAGCATCGATAACGATCACCGCGAATCTCGTTCAGCACGCAGAATCTCGGCAACCCCTCCGTTCAGTTCCACTGGAGCACGTTGATTCAGCCTGGCTCTCAACTCATTCAGCGTAGGTCTTTCAGCAATGTGCCGGATTTCGGACATCAAGTAGTCCGAGAGGGACATGCCTTCCATCGCGGCCCTGGCCTTGAGCTTTCTATGCAAGCTCTCCGGGACGTTTCGGAGCTGGATCATCTTTGACATGTCAATAACATATTTTCATGTTCTGCACATGTCAAAGCGATTCGGCCATACCGCTCATCTTTCAGCAACACCTTCCAGCATCAGGAAGAACTCTGGAAATGAAATCTGCGCGGCATCTGCGCCGCGGATTAACGTATCGCCCTTGGCTCTCAGGGCCGCAATTGCAAAGGCCATTGCGATGCGGTGATCGTGCTCGGAATCGATTTCTGCGCCGTGCAGTTGCTGGCTGCCAGGGACGCTTAATCCGTCTTCGTGCTCGGTGACTTGAGCCCCCATTGCTCGCAGATTTTTCGCGACTGCCGCGATGCGATCGGACTCTTTGACGCGCAGTTCGCGAGCGTCGCGTACCTCGATGCCGTCGCGAGTGTAAGGAGCGATTGCTGCGAGCACCGGCACTTCATCGATCAACGCGGCAGATTGCGCCCCAACCAACTTGACGCCTTTCAGGGGACCGGCTTCGATTGTGATTGTTCCCATCAACTCGCCTTGACTCTCTTCCACCTGAACCATGCGCAGGCGCGCACCCAGCGCCGTGAGCACATCGAGCAGCACCGCGCGCGTTGGGTTTAGAAGGAGCGAATCGATCACGAGATTACTTTCAGGAAACAGCGCCGCCGCACATAAGAAAAATGCTGAAGATGAGATGTCACCCGGGACAACGGATTCAATCGCCTTCAGCCGCTGGCCTCCTCGTATGCTCACGCGCTCTTTGTCACGACTGAGATCCGCGCCGAATGCGCGCAAAGCGACTTCGCCGTGATCGCGGGTTCGAATCGGTTCTTCGACCGTGGTTTCCCCGTTTGCGAAGAGTCCTGCAAATAGCAGCGATGTTTTCACCTGAGCGCTTGCCACTGCAGGTTTGTACGAGATTCCCTCCAGCTTGCCTCCGCGTACTCGTAGTGGCGCATGTCCATCCTGGGAGGAGATCGATGCTCCCATTTTGCTCAAAGGCTCGATAATCCGCCGCATGGGCCGCCGCGAAAGAGAGGCATCGCCGATCAGTTCGCTCTCAAAAGGCTGGCCTGCGAGGATGCCGGAGAGCATACGCATTGTCGATCCTGAGTTGCCGCAATCAAGCGACTCAGTTGGTTTTTTCAAGGAGCCGCCGCAGCCGTGGATCGCGATTTCTCCGTCCTTGCGTTCGACTCGGGCGCCAAGCGCTTGCATGCAGGCGAGCGTGCTGGCGCAGTCCGCGCCAGTAGAAAAATTTCGTAAGCGCGTGGTTCCTTCGGCCAAAGCTCCCAACATCCCATAACGATGAGAAATGCTTTTGTCGCCGGGCAAACGAATCGATCCGACGATATTTCTCGCAGGTTTAACGACTACGTCCGTCATCAATCTTGATGTCCTTCAGAGGGGCAGGCCAGTTTAGTTGCCTGACATGCCGCTATTAATTTTTGTATTCGCGCAAATTCATCAGCCAACTTAGCGGGACCAAAGTTCACTCTCATTCTGCAGCACGGCAGCCATGCAGTGCCGAGCGATGAATGAGGTTCCCCACGGGTGACAAGGTGCCTCCCGATGCTCGTGAAATTTAACGAGGTACCGGGCCATGAGAGGCCGAGTGGTAACAACCTTCCTTGCAATCTGCCTGAGCAGCGGCGTTTGCTTTTCTCAAATTTACACTGTTCCTCCCGATTCGTTCGGTACGCGCACCAACTCCCTCGACAGAATGCAGGTCAGCAGTATTTCCGGTGTGGTAGTAGGCTCCGACGGCTCTCCTATTCCCGACGTCCGTATTGAGGTTCGCAGCGAACAGACATCACGGATTATCGCGACCGGCTATACAAACAATGCTGGAGCATTTCAGTTCGCTGGACTACCCGCCTCTGGTTACGACGTGACGGCGGTGCGTGGGTTGTCAGAGGCGCATGAGCACCTCGCTTCGGGCGATTTTGGGATGAATCTTCGGCTGCGACTCAACACGGCGGCAGGCGCCAACCAGGCAGACGGGAACGCGACGGTTTCAGTTGCTCAGTACAAGGTTCCACAAAAAGCGCGGGATGCATACCACAAAGCTGAAACTGCTCTTTCCAAGAATCGCAACGATGACGTGAAGAAAGAACTGGCTAAAGCCCTTGAGATTTATCCTGATTATGCGGAGGCGCTCACGCTGCGCGGCGTTATGTCGCTTGACTCTTCGCATCCGGAAGCGGCAATTAACGATTTTGACCACGCGATTAAATCGGACCCGGGCTATTCACTCGCGTATACGGCGATGTCGGCAGCTCTGAACCAACTGCACAAGTTTGACGATGCGCTGCGCTCAGCTGATCGTGCGATTACGCTGTCGCCGAGTTCGTGGCAATCGTATTTCGAAATGGCCAAGGCTTATGTAGGAAAGGCCGATTATCAGCATGCACTGCAGCAGCTCTCGAAAGCGCAGAGCTTTCTCCCGAAGGAATACGCTCCTGTCCATCTTGTCCGCGCCCATATAATGCTGGCCCTTAAGAACTACACCGAAGGACTTGCAGAGCTGCAGGAATTCCTGACTTTGGCGCCGCAGGATCCCAATGCAGGAGCCGCGCGGGAGACCATTGGAAAGCTGAAGGCATACATGGCGTCGGCAGCCAGCCCGGCTGTTCCTGCAGCCCACTAGATCAGCCCAGCCGAAGCTCATCCAGAAATTGCCGCAGAACTCGGCCAAATTCTTCCGGATGCTCGAGAGCTGAGTAATGTCCGCCACGCGCAATGGTCTGTAGCCGCGAGCCACTAACGTGTTGATGCATGAGCCGCGCGTTGGCGATCGGCGTAACCGTGTCTTCCTCGCCAGCGACGATCAGCGTGGGCACGTTGATCGTGCTCAACGTAGGGACTGAATCGGGACGCTCCGCCATTCCCTGCTGAATCGCAGCCAATCCATCGACACTCATCATCTGCATCATGGCGCGCGCATTTGCAACGATGTCAGGACGCGTTCGACGCGTTGTTTCTCCGATCAGGTTTTGCGCCTGAGCATCGAAGAATGGACCGGTCCCGTGGAGTCGCGAGTCGGCAATGGATTTCAGTCGATTTGCTCTTCCCTGCTGGGTGTCCGCTTCGGCCCGCGTGTTCGCAAGCACCAACGCAGCAACGCGCTCGCGAAAGCGTCGCCAGAATTCAAAAAGCAGGTATCCACCAATGGACACGCCAACGAATACCGCTTTGGGAATTTGCAGCGCTTCCAGCAAGCGCGTCAGATCGAGGGCGTATTTGCCCATCGTCGCTGTTCCCTTGCCTACCTCGGAGCGCCCGTGGGCGCGAAGGTCGGGAAGAATCACGTTGTAGCGCGTCGCCAGCTTGTTTGCTATTGGTTTCCAGAATTCATGGTGAACCGGGAATGGATGAAGCAGAACGATTGGAAAACCCTCTCCCATTGAATCGTAATAAAGTTGGGCATCGTCGCTGGTGAATTGCATCTACCCGTTCTATACCGTTTTTCGGATTGCTGTAGACCGTTTTTCGGGATACGAGACTCTCTCGCCACTGTCATCCCTCCGAGCGAAGCGACGAACTGCGGATCTTGCATATTTTGGGTTGCGCTCCGGGGGATCTGCTGTTCCTGCGTTTGAAGAAAAAGCAGGTTCCGGTTCCGCAAATAAACCGTACGCGACTCGTACCTTTTCGCCGCGGCGGCGCGAGAATTATCTACTTCCCATTTCGATCACTTTTCCGCGCGAGGCTTTGCGATTGCGATGATCGAAGAATGCCCACAACCCGAATGCGGCAGTTCCGAGCAGTGCTGTAAGCGCAGCTCCCGCTTTTACTTTCCCGATAGCGGCTTCGGAGTTGATCCTCTTCACGATGTGCGCTTCCGGTTTTCCTGATTTAGGAAGGTCCTGCTTGATGGCAGCATTCAAGACATCCGCTAAATGGAGCGGATAGCGATCTGTGTTCTGCCGAATCTGCTCGCGGCAGCTAAAACCGTCGGCGAGGATCAGCTCGTCCTCGGCAGCTTCGCGAACCGCAGGGAGCAAAACTCGCTCTCCGCACGCCTGTGACACCTCGTACTTCTGCTCTTCAAAGCCAAAGGGACCTGCCATGCCGCAGCAGCCGGAATCCAGGACTTTGGCGTCGAGCCCGATGCGTTTGAACACCTGCTCCTCGGCTTCAGTCTTAAAGATGGCCTTGTGATGGCAATGGTTCTGAGTAATGGCTTTTCGCTTCAACTGCGGAAACTCGAACTCGCTCGCCTTCTTCTGAATGAACTCGCTCAAGAGCATCACCTGTCCGGAGAGTTTCTCGCTCAGATGCTCATCGGGCAGGAGGTTCTTGAGTTCTTCTTTGAACACGGAAGCGCAGCTCGGCTCCAGGACCAGAATGGGAAATCCGGCCTGTATATCCCGTTCAAGGCTTCGCAAAATGCGCTTCAGGTAGACCTTGGCCTCATCGAGCATGCCGAAGTCATAGAGAGGACGTCCACAGCAGAGGTTCTCACGCGGAATGCGCACGCGCCATCCCATATATTCGAGCACTTCAACCGCAGCTTTCGCTGTGTGGGCGTGGAAATAGTTGTTGAAGGTGTCCGTCCATAAGATCACCTGCGGACCGGGGGAGCGATCCGTCTTGCGTCCATTGAACCATTGGCGAAAGCTTTGGGGAGCAAACGGTGGAATCTGCCGCTGGCTCGGTATCTTGAGCACTGCTTTCATCAGATCGCTAAAACCAGGCGTTTGGCTGAAGAAATTGGCGAACTCCGGAGCAATCGACGCCAATGCGGCCCAGCGATCAATGTATCCAAAAGCAAATGCCGAAATGGGACGCTTGTGCTTCTCGTAGTAGTGCGACATGAATTCGGCTTTATACGTCGGAATGTCGACGTTCACCGGACACTCGCCTTTACATCCCTTACAGCTCAAGCAGAGGTCGAGCGCTTCCTTGACGCTCTCGTCCTGCCAACCTGATTTCAGTTCCTCTCCCTGAAGCATCTCAAAGAGCATGTGCGCACGACCGCGGGTGGAGTGCTTCTCTTCGAGCGTGACCATGTAGCTCGGGCACATCACGCCTTCTTCTTTACGCCGGCATTTGCCTACGCCGACGCAGCGCATGGTCGCATGCCAGAAACGGCCTTCGTCCTCGGGAAACTTGAAATGAGTCTCCGGCTGCCAGGGGGCGAAGTCGGCGCCGAGGCGCAGGTTCTCGTCGATGGGGAATGGATCGACGACCTTATTGGGATTCATCTTGTTCTGCGGATCCCAAATTGCCTTGAACTCCTGAAATGCCTGCACCAGTTCGGGACCGAACATCTTGGGCAACATCTCTGCCTTGGATTGTCCGTCACCGTGCTCTCCCGAAATGGAACCACCATAACTAACCACCAGATCGGCGGCTTCGCTGATGAAGGCGCGATAGTTGCGAATGCCTTCCACTGTACGGAAATCGAAATCGATGCGCGTATGGATGCAGCCTTGCCCGAAATGTCCGTACAGGGAGCAGTTGTAGCCGTGCTTCTCCAGCAATTTGCGGAGGTCGCGCAGGTAATGTCCTACTTTGTCGGGCGGAACGGCTGAATCTTCCCAGCCTTCCCACGTCACAGGCTCTCCGGGAACAAAGGCCGTGGCGCCGAGCCCGGACTCGCGAATCTCCCAGACGAGCTTCTCCTGCTTCTTGTCGTCGTAGAGCTTCATCTTGGGAGCGTTAGCTCCGGCTTTGAGGCGGGCCATCATTGCGCGCGCCTTCATGTCGGACTCTTCCTTGTTCTCACCGCCGAATTCCACCAGCAGGAAGCCTTTGCCGTCGGGGAGCAACGCCAGGTCTTCGACATGAAGTCCCTTCTTCTTCATGTAGCCGACAAGACGGTTATCGATTCCCTCCAGACCGATTGGCTTGAATGTAAGCACTTCCGGAACGTGATCACCCGCCGCATAAACATCGTCATAGCCGAGAACGACGAGCGTGCGAGCAGGCGGCGAATACACCAGCCGCAGCTTCGCCTCCAGGACCATCACGCACGTAGCCTCGGAGCCGACCAGCGCACGCGCAACGTTGAAGTGGTTCTCCGGCAGAAGCTCGTTGAGGTTGTAGCCGGAGACGCGTCGAGGAATGTTGGGATAGCGCTCGCGAATCAGGTTCGCATACTTGTCACGCAGGGCCTTGAGCTTGGAATAGATTTCTCCACGCCTTCCGCCTTCCCGAATGATGTGCTCGAGTTCGGCCTCACTGGTCTCACCGACCTTCATATGAAGACCGTCATAGGTGAGGATGTCCAGCTCGTAGACGTTCTCTTCCGTCTTGCCCGCCATGAGAGCATGCACACCGCAGGAGTTGTTGCCGATCATTCCCCCGAGCGTGCAATGGTTGTGAGTTGCTGGATCCGGACCAAACGTGAGATGGAAGTGCTCTGCAGCTTTGCGCAGCGTGTCAAGCACAATGCCAGGCTGCACGCGCGCATATTTCTCACGATGATTCAACTCGAGAAGCTGGTTGCAGTACTTGGAAAAATCGAGAATCACGGCGAAGTTGCAGCATTGGCCACAAAGGCTGGTCCCCCCGCCGCGCGAGAGTACCGGAGCTCCATACATCCGGCACAGACGCATCGTGGCAATCGCATCCTCCACATCGCGGGGGACGACCACGCCGATCGGGACCTGGCGATAATTCGATCCGTCGGTCGCATATAGCGCGCGATCGCCGTCGCCGAATCTGACCTCGCCTTTGACGATCTCCTTGAGGGCTTTTTCGAGCTCGTGGGCTTCAGCGAAGCGCTTGTGCTTGGACGGATCGTGGGAGCTGGGTGGAAGAATTGAGGGATTGTGAGCAGCCGGAGTCAACGCCACTAGCTTTTGCATGACTTTAGGTTGGATTGCTGCAAGTACTCCTCAGTTTGCTAAAAACAAGGGCAAGCAAACGCCATAAGCAACAAAGGCAGCCAACAATGGCTGCCTTCGTCGTTTGGACTTGCACTTCAGTGATGCGTTGTTGAGCGCCTGCGAGTAGTGCTACGGCGTGGCGGAGCTTTCTTTGGAGGTTCTTGCTTTGCTCCTTCTGTGAGCGTCAACATCACGCCCCCCCCAGTGTTGGGCAAACAGCCTGCGGGCTGCGGCTGCTGTGCGTTCGCTCCAGGGGCCGCAGGTTGCTGTTGTTGTCCGGCGGCACCGGGTTGTTGCTGTTGTCCTGCGGCAGCAGGCTGTTGCTGTTGCCCGGCGGCAGCGTTTTGCGCAGGTTGCGGTGGAGGCAAAGGAGTGTAGCTGGTTGCCTTGCCCACCCAACGTCCGCTTAGCATCGCTCCCGCTTGCGGAACCTGTGAAGCAGGTAGCGGCTTGGTCAGCTTGAGCGTGACGTCTGCCTTGCCTTCCTGGATGTCATCATCGGTCGTGGCAAGCTGAAGTTCATCCGCAGTCGCGCTGATCACCTTCGCCGGATGCTCCGGACTGCTCACTGGAATTCCCTTCCCGTTCAGGAACGCCCAAACAGCATCCGCATCCTTCTGATTCCCGGAGCCGAGCACGAAGAGCCAGTCGCCGTATGCCATCTGCGAGACGTCAGGATTCTGCTTCATGATCGTGTCGGCAAACTCGCACGGGGTGGGCGGAGGCGGAGCAGGTGTAATGGTGAATCCCGCCGGAGGAGCAGGAGAGTTCTGTGCGGCCTGCAGCACCTGATCCCATCCGTCGGTGCTGCCGTGATACTTCTTGTAGTAGTACTGCGCGAATTTGTTGATCTGCTGCTGCGCGGCCGCATTGTTGGCCGAAAGATCTACAGCGCGCGCTGCATAGAACAACCCGTTGATGTAGTCGGGAGGATTGGCCTGCAGATAAGCAGTAGCGAGCGGATAAACATCCTGCAGGTTATTCGCATCTTCGGGAACCGCAACAGCGGCTGCAAGCGCCTTCTGGGCGGTAGCGTAATCCTTGCGCTGCAAGGCATCCATGCCAATCGCGCCGTTAAAGATTACTTTCACTCCATCCTGCAGCTTCTTGTAATCGGCATCGGAGACACCAGCCGGACGCGGCATAGTTTCTGCAGCCTGGAGTCCGCGCTGCGCATACTGGGCCGCCTGAGCGTAAACCTGAGGCGCTGTCTGAGGGTTCGATTGAGCAGCTTGTGACCGTGTCACAAACGTTAATAATGCAAGCGCGCGGATATTGTTCGGATCGACCTGCAGCAGACGATTCGCTGCGTCGGTCATCTTCGGGCCGTTGTTGGCCGCTTGATACGCAGCCATCAACTGCTCCAGTGTCTCTTGCTTCACAACCGTATTCGGATACTGTTGGAGAAAAGCTTCCAGCGCCTGCGCCTTCGCGTTCGGATCCTGCGCGCTGATCGCGCTCATGTACGCGTTGTACTCAGCAGGATCTTTGATCGTTTTCTGCTGCGGCTGCGCGGCCGGCTGACCGCCTGTGGTCTGCTGACTGCCTGTTGTGGTTTGTTGACCGGCTGTGGGCTGCTGTCCGGGTGTGGTCTGCGCGGGTGCAGTACCCTGCGCCTCCTGGGCGAAGCCATATGCGGCAAATGCCAACAAGGACATCAAGAGCAACTTCTTCATTCGAAGCTCCTTAATTCGCGGTCCTGGCAGGAGCACCTTCTGCGGATCCGCGTCACTCGGCACTAGATTTGTGAAACACGGGCACAACCGGCACAGCGAAAATCCCGCCCGAACTCTCCCTCGCATTACCGCTCAGCGAGATGAGAGCTCCAGTGGAATACCGCTTACGACGAGAAAACGCTGATTATAAAAATGCACCATCCACATAGCAAGCGGCGAATTCCGCGAAAACACTGTTAGGACTCTTTACTGATTAGATGCAAGTCACAGCTCGTTCATCATCTTTCGTCCAGCAAAAAGGCACACCGCTCCCACATCCATTTTGACACCGACAGATCATAGGAGTTCCTGCCTCGCAAGAGGCCATGAATGGTAATTCATTCCACATTACTCTCGCCGCCACCAGCCAGAAGCTCCCGGCACGAGAAGCATGGATCGATAGGAACAGCGAATTTAACAGCGAATGCGAAAATCGCGGGCTCAAAATTGAAGAATTCTGCCCAAAATCCGCAAATTTGCTCGCGGGCCAGCGAATTAACAGCGATTGTAAGGAATTTCTCCCTACTCCATTGAAATTAGCAGAGTTGCAAAGACAATCGGCGAGAGTGCCGCAAGCGAACAGGGAACGACCAGGGATTTTTTGTCACAAATTGTGACTGTGCGCCACCGCTCACTCCAGCGGCTCGCCGGACGCGATTGCGCCTCCTGGATGACTGTTAGCGCAGCGTCTCTCCATGTTGCATCGCGACCACCTGAGCGCCGCCTCCCTCAAGCAGCTTTGCCAGTTGCGGCGGCCGTCCCGTAAGCAGTGGGAAGGTATCAAAATGCATAGGGATCACGAATTTTGGCTTCAGCAGCTTGCAGGCGTACGCCGCCTCGCGCGGTGACATCGTGAACAGATCGCCGATGGGTAGCATGACCACTTCGGGAGCATAAAGCTCGCGAATGATTTGCATATCCCAAAAAACGTTGGTATCGCCGGCGTGATAGATCTTCACTCCGCCTTCCAGTTCGATCACATACCCGCAGGCTTCACCGCCGTAAATGATCTGGCCTTCATCTTCAATTCCGCAGGAGTGGTCGGCATGAACCATGGTCACGCGCACGCCTTCGATGGTCTGCGACCCACCTTTATTCATTGGTTGGATTTGCTTGGCGCCCTTCTTTTGCAGCCACAAGCAGAGCTCGTAAACGCCCGTGATCTTCGGATTGTGTTTCTTGGCAAGCTCAACGGCGTCGCCGATGTGGTCGCCATGCCCATGCGTGCAGAGCATCACATCGATCTTCTTGAAACTCTTCTTGTTGTCCGGACAAGCGGGATTGTTCATCACCCATGGGTCAATCAGGATCGACTTCCCTGAAGGAGTTTCAATATGGAACGTCGCATGTCCGAGCCAGGTAAGTTTGTGCCCTTTGAGATCGATCAAGGTGAACTCCTAAACACGCTTCTGGCTTCTGGCCACTGGCTCTCACAGGTGCACCAAGCTTGCCCGTTCTTCTTCACAAACTCTGGGATTTTTTCGCTGTTTGGAAAAACGTTCCAAATTCTCGGCAGCGTATGTGAAGAGCCAATAGCCAGGAGCCAGTAGCCTACTTATTCCACGCTGACCAGCCGCCGATCAGCGAATACACGTTGTTGAATCCCATCTTCTTCAGCATCCAGGCGGAGAGAGCCGACCGGCTTCCGCCGCCGCAATAAAGAACGATCTTTTGGTTCTTGTCGGTTGTGACTTTGTCGATGTCTCGCTCGAGCACGCCGCGTGATATGTGCTTTGCGCCAGGAATCATGCCGCGTTGAGCTTCATCGGGCTCGCGGACATCAATCAACTCAAAGTTGTCTCCACGCTTCTGCATGGTCTTAAGCGCTTCGACATCGATTTCCTGAATCTCCCGTTTCGCTTCGTTACAAAGCTGATTGAATTCCGGCATCGGCATAGAGTGCTCCACAGAAAACAGTCGATTCTAAGACGTGAAGTTGGAGGCTCGCAAATGTGAGAATTTCCTTACGAGAGCGCAAGTGCAGATACGCGGTTTCGCGAGCACTGAAAGGTGCAGATCCGAATCGGCGGCGCAGCTTTCTGAGATGCCGCAGCGGCCATTCGACGCGGTGGGTATTCCGTGATTTCCCGATTTCGTGATTTCCCGATTTCGTGATCGCGCTGGTGAAAAAGCTCACGTCCTAAACTCGCCTGCAGCACTGACCGTTCCACGTTGCTCGCGGTATCAACCAAGACGGTAGCGTCCTCATACCCGTGTCATCCTGAGCCCCGCCTTTGGGCGAAGGACCTTGCGTTTGCTGTTGACGTTGATTTTGCTGGGTACAAAGCCGCGACCAAGCGTCGAACCTGCAATCCGAAAATTCCTGTCCGGACCTTTCAAGTAACCTTAGTCACTTTTGAATCTTTGGTATCGCCCCAAACACTTCCAATGCGGCGATTCTGCGGGTAGAGTCATGTGGACAAAGCTCTCAAGATGCCAAGGGAGTACTCTGTTCAACGCATGCACCTCATGCTCGAATCCGCCGGCAGGACCGACGTAGGCTGCGTGCGCACCAACAACGAAGACAACCTCGGTTGGGACCAGAGCCTCGGCATCTATGTGGTCTGCGATGGCATGGGCGGAGCCCAAGCTGGTGAAGTTGCCAGCAAAATGGGCGTCGACCTCGTGCTCGAATACTTCCGCAATTCGAAACAGAACGGCAGCTACGCCGACGTCGATGGCCTCCCCGAAGATCTTTCCCCCGCCGGACGTCATCTCTGGACCGCCATCCAACAAGCGAATACAGCCGTCTTCGACGCCGGACAGAAGAACGACCTGCAGCAAGGTATGGGCACGACCATCGTCGCAGCTTTCTTTCATGACGATGGCCTGCTGACGCTCGCGCATGCCGGAGACAGCCGCGTGTACCGCGTGCGCAATGGCGCAATCGAGCAACTCACGCAAGATCATTCGCTGGTTGCCGAGCAGGTGCGACGCGGCATGATGAGCGCCGAACAGGCGGAGCGGTCCGAGCTGCAAAACATCATCATTCGCGCGCTCGGTTCCGAGCCGAACCTGGAGCCCGAAGTGCAAGACCTGCTGGCTCTGCAGGACGACGTTTATCTACTCGCGACCGATGGGCTTACCAAATTGGTAAGGCCGGAATCATTGAAGGCAATCATTGAAGACTCACGCTCGCTCGACGAAGCGTGCGAACATCTCATCCAGGCAGCCAAAGATCAAGGTGGAGACGACAACATCACCTGCCTGCTTCTGCGTGTGGTGGAGCGTCAGTGGTATCACAAACTTTTTGACTTCGCGCTCGGCGGAGGAAACTGAAATGGCGAAACTCTTTCTTAAATTCGAAGACTCTGTCCTGAAAGAAGTCCCTCTTTCGCAAAATCCGGTCACCATAGGACGGCTGCCCGACAACACCATCCAAATCGACAACCTCGCCGTCTCCGGGCATCACGCCAAGATCTACTGGGATGCGGGCAAGTACGTCATCGAAGACAACAATTCCCTAAATGGAACGTACATCAGCACCGCCCGCATCAGCCGCCAAACCCTGAAAGACGGCGACGATGTCGTGATCGGCAAGCACACCATCTCCTTCAAAGACGAAGGTTTCACGCTGCTCTCAGCCCAGCGCGCGCCCGTGCAGCAGAACACGCCCCCGCCAATGGCCAAACTCGAGAGCACGGTGATGCTCGATACCAAGCAGATGAAGGAGCGGCTCGCGGGTGCGCCTCCGTCCAGCTCGCAGCAAGGACTGGGAATCGCCGGCGCCGGCGCAGCACGTCAAAGCTCCGCCGCCGCCGCGGACCGAATTGGAACTCTCACCGTTCTCGATGGCAAGACCGACGAACGCGAATATCTGCTGACCAGCAAGATGAGCGTGATCGGCAAGTCCGACATGGCGTCAATCAAATTAAAAGGATGGTTCGCTCCCAACATGGCCGCCATCATCTCGAAACGCGATACGGGATACTTCATCGCCGCATCCGAAGCCAAGATCAAAGTGAAGATCAACGGAGAAGAAATTTCCGGCCAGAAGCCGCTCTCCGATGGAGATACCATCGAAGTGGGTGGGGTGACCATGGCATTCGGATTCCAGGATCAAACAAAATGAGCCGCCGGTTGCGCGCCATCAGCGGCCAGCCCCGGCGCAAGCCGGGGCTTTTCCTTGCCCGTTGCATCATTGGCACATCTACCTATGACCCCGAGGTGAACCATGACATGCGATCGTGAACTCCTGCGAAACGTCCCACTCTTCGGCCTTCTCGACGACGACGAAGCCGCCGTGCTCGCCGCGCAAGTCGAACTCAAACAATTTGCCCCACGCGAGCGCATCTACAAAATCGGCGATGCCGGCGGACGCGGATACATCCTCGTCTCCGGCCGCGTCCGCGTTTCGACCGTCGATCAGGACAACCAGGAGGTTGTCATCGACGAGCCCGCAGCCGGCGAGTTCTTCGGCTTCGCCTCGATGCTCGACGGCACCGAGCACAAGAGCGGCGCGATCGCGCTCGAGCCTTCAATGTGCATCGAAGTCGACCGCAACGATATCGCCGTGCTGCTCACGCGCAAGCCGCACGCCGGCATGGACATGCTCAGCGTCCTCGGTCGCCAGTTTCACACCTCGCAGGAACTCATTCGCCTGCGCGCCGCGCGCAATCCGAACGAATTGATCGAAGAGAAGACCACCACCGGCGAGCACGTTGCCGACGCCGTCGCCCGCTTTGGCGGCTCCTGGAAGTTCATCATTATCTGTCTTCTTGTGCTCGTCGGTTACACTGCAACCAACGTCACGCTCGGACGCTCCGCATGGGATCCATATCCATTCATTCTGCTGAATCTTTTCCTCTCGATGCTCGCAGCCATCCAGGCGCCGATCATCATGATGAGCCAGAACCGCCAGGACGCTAAAGACCGCGTCCGCAGCGAATTGGACTACGACGTGAACCGCCGCTCCGAAATCCAGATTCAAGGCCTGGCAAGAAAACTGAACCTAATCGCCGACAAGATCGACGATGTCGAGGATTTAGTGCGCGGCAAAGTAAACGCGTAACCTAAGGAAAGGCGAACACGAAGATCACGAAGGCAACAGAGAGAGGTCACAATTAGCATTTGGCTCCGTGACCTCTTGTGTTCCCTTCGTGACCTTCGTGTTCGCCTTTCCCGGTACCATATATTGATTAAGTACACTCCGCGGGCCTGTAGCTCAACGGTTAGAGCAGGGGACTCATAATCCCTTGGTTGGGGGTTCGAATCCCTCCGGGCCCACCAGGAAAAACCGCAGTGGGCAATTGGCAGTCTCCATTCGGCCACAGCACAAGTCGCTAACTGCTTCTCCCGTCGTCGCGCTTGTTTTCGTGGAAGCCCTCGAGTTTAGTCGAGGGCGACGCTTTAGCGTCGTCTTAACGAACGCTTAATAAGATTGCGCTTTAGCGCTGGTGTGACTGCGACGAACTACATCTCCAAGGAGCACGCTTGCTGCGCACCAACATCGTCATTTAGGATGAATGTCGGCGCTAATCACCGCGTCGGCAGATCCTCGCGATCACCCACCCAGCTCGTCTTCCAACATCGAAGCATGGGCGCGTAGCTCAACTGGCAGAGCAACTGACTCTTAATCAGTAGGTTGAAGGTTCGATTCCTTCCGCGCTCACCAACTTTTCAATGGGTTAGCTCGCTTTGCGCTCTGTCTGCGCTCCATTCAGAGCTAATCCCACCACTTTGCTGTGCGCTTGGGTCATCTCATCCGTTGCCGCATCGCCGCACACATTCATGGTTGTGCGAATGTCGGCGTGCCGCATGAGCTTCTGCTGCACGCCCACTGGCGTTCCGACTGAATCCAGCCAGGAGCGATAGGTATGCCGCAGAGAGTGCGTCCCAAGTTGACCGATTCCCGTTGCTGCGGCGGCTTTTTGCTCATGCGCCAGACCTGATCGTACGACCACGGCAGCCGCCCAGCTTTCGTTGGAGAGGCAAAGATCCAATCTTCGGGTTGCGAAAACTGGGTCGTTTGTCTCCACACCTTGAGCACTTCGAAACATCAATGGACATTTGCCGACGTGACTCGTCGCTTTTTACATCGTCAACCTGCTGGCAAACGATGCCCGCTCGACCAGCAGCTTGCCATTGAGCCAATCAACGTCCGACCAACGCAACGCCAGACACTCACTGATGCAGGCCCAGGCAGACACACAGCAGACCATCGTGCGAAACGGCTCTCTCATGTTCTGCGCGAACCGGCGGAACTCTTCCACAGTAAGGCTGCGCGGGTGCCGCTTGCGTTTCGTCGCACCTCGAACCGTGACTTCTCATTACTAAAGCAAAAGACAAGAGCATGTAAGAGGTACCGAGTATGAGACGTGCTGTTGTGCTGCGGATTGAGGCCACCCAATCTTCTCTTCTTTAAGATTTTCGTTAGACCGAGCCGAGGCGGGACAACGCCCGAAAGACGATTATTACAACCTGCGCTGAAAACTGTTTAAGGGGAACCGCTCGAGTATTTAGCTTCGCGTAAGTTTGAAGGAATTGCTCGATTTCTTATTTCTGTGCTGGCGTGGTGCAGCTCTGTGGAGTAATCTCTCACCGAGATTGCCATGAGATTCGCCATTCGGCTCCTGCTTACCGTACTGGCAGTTTTTTCAGTTGCGAGTGAAGGGGAGGAAATTGCGCCGCCTGTTCCGCAGAGCTTCACCATGCACTCGAAAGTGCTGAATGAAGATCGCGTGATTTGGGTGCGCACGCCTCGTGGTTACGATCGGAGCACGCATATTTACCCGGTCATCTACCAGACAGATGGTCCATGGCATGTGAACGAGATTGGCAGTTCGATCGATTTCTTGGTCACGAATACTCGCATGCCAGAGGTAATCGTCGTCGCAATTGAGAATACCGATCGCACGCGCGATTTGACCTCCACTCACCACAAACTCCCGGAAGGAAAAACCGACCCATTTCCAACCGCAGGCGGCGCCGATAAGTTCCTCGATTTCATTGAAGCTGAGCTAATGCCCGAAGTCCAGAAGCGCTATCGGGTCGCGCCGTACAAAATTTTGACTGGGCACTCGCTTGGTGGCCTGCTCGCGATTTACGCGCTGATCACACGACCGAACATGTTCAAGGCCTACCTCGCGGTGAGTCCGAGTCTGCAGTGGGACGACGGGCGTGTTCTTCATCAGGCGCAACAGTTGTTTGCGACCCAAGCGAAGCTGAATAGCACGCTGTTCATGTCATTGGCTGGCGAAGGAAATTCTGATAATCCGATGTCGCGAAATTTCTCGGCTCTGGAAAAGTCGCTTTCGCAACACGCACCTGAAGGTTTTTTGTGGAAGGCCGAGCACTATCCGGACGAGACGCACGGCTCAACTGTGCTGCGCGCGCACTACGCCGGTCTATGCATGATTTTTAAGGGATGGGATCCACCCCGCGACGAAACGTCCGGCTTCATAGGTGGTCTAGCCGGAATTGAGGATCACTACCGCAAACTGTCTCAGCGTTTCGGTTACAGCATTCCGCTGCCGGAGACTGTCATTAACGAACTCGGCTATCAACTCAAGAACGATGGCAAACTCGATGAGGCAATCGCGGTCTTTCAGCGGAATGTTCAGCTTTATCCCGAATCGGCCAATGCGTACAAAAGCTTGGGCGAGGGCTTCGAAGCGGCTGGCAAGTACGATGCCGCAAGTGAGAATCTCCAACAAGCAATTGCACTGGCCGCCAAGTACACCGATGCAAACCTCGGTCCATACAAACAGCGCCTGCAGCGAATAGCCGCGGAAGCAAAGAACGCTGCGCAAAAGAAGGCCATTGCCATGGGCCCGAACTAGCGCGGACCACAGACTGCATTGCAATCGCTTTGAATGCGTGAGAGGCGGCACTCTATTGAGTCAGGTTCATGCGGCGCAGCAGTTCCTGAAAACGCGGGTCGCCTCGCATCGGATCGAATCGGGGATCCACCCCGATGTTTGGCAGTCAAACCGAGCGGTCGCGATACGCTTTCTCCAGCCAAGCCATTGCTTGATCTTTGTCTCCGAGCGTCGAGTACACAGCGGCGACATTCATTCCACAAACATAGTTTTGGTTTGCCTGCGCCACGATTTCTTCTAACAGCGCGTAAGCTCGTTTCTTGTTTCCTGCAACCGCATATGCGGCCGCTGCTTGTGCCAGCATCGTGGGATTCTTTGTCGAGGCTTCTACGCGCGCTGCTACAGCTTGCGCTTGCTCACGGTGACCAAGTTCTGCGTATGACATCGCAAGAAGTGGGCTGTTGTCTTCTAATTCTTTCGCCGCTTCATTGATCGCGTCGGTGTACCGTCGCGCGAAGTACAGGATGCCAACGAAGTCATCCAGCTCCGCAGGAACAGCTGGGTCAAGATCGTAGGCCCGTTGGCAATTTTGAATGGCCTCGTCAGTCCGATGAGGCACAAACAGCAGATAACGCCCGTAGTGCATATGCGCTAGAGACGAGTTTGGATTTAATTCAAGCGCCCTTCGCAGCTCCTGCTCCGCGCCCCGCCAATCCCACTCGTAGACGAGCTTTACTAGGCCGAGTTCGGAGTGTGCTTCCGCCAGGGAGTCATCGAGTTCGATCGCTTTCAACGCCGCGGCCTTCGCTTTCGGCATGCTTACTTTAGGAGCGTCAGGGGAGCCGGTATAGGCTACGGCAAGACCCGCATAAGCCAAGGCATCGTTGGGATCAATCACGATGGCGTGCTGGAAATGTTCAATTGCTTTTCCATTGCTGTCCACTGAATTGTGCCGGAGCTCGTATAGGCCGCGCAAATACGCCTGATGAGCTTCTGGATTGACCGTCCGTGCTTGGGAAAATTCAGTTTGCTCTTGCGGAGTTAGCTGAATGCTGATCTGCCTGGCAATGGCTGTGGTCACTTCATCTTGAAGTGCCAGCACGTTTCGCAGGTCACCCTCATACGTGTCCGCCCACAGGTGGCGGTCCTCGCGCGCGTCGATCAATTGTGCCGTTATGCGCACGCGGTCGCCAGCGTGCGTCACCGTTCCTTCGATGACGGCATCGACCTTCAAGTCGCGCCCGATTTGCGGCACCGGCTTGTGCTTGCCTTTGTACTGCATCACCGAGTTGCGCGAGATCACGCGCAGAGAGTGGATCTTCGCTACATCCGTGATTAGCTCATCCGTCATGCCGTCGGCGAAATATTCCTGCTCCGGGTCTTGCGACAGATTCTCCAGCGGTAGAACCGCAAGTGAATGGATATGTGCGGGAGTGTTGGCTGCGCGGCTCTTTGCCCACCACGCCATGAAGCCCAGGCCCACCAAGAGCACGGCCGCGACACTAATCGGGGCCACTCTTCTCCTATTGCCCCTTGTCCCTGGAATTGTTCCGAGTGACACTGTCTCGGCGATCTTGACTCGGGACATGGTTGCCGGCCCGACGTTTTTCTCCGGATCCGCAACCACTTTCGCTTTGACTGTCAGCCGATACCCGAGCTTCGGCACTGTCTCGATGTATTGGATACCGTTGGTGTCCAGAGCTCGACGGAGGGACCAGATGTTCTGCGCAAGATTGGCTTCTTCTACAAAGGCATCAGGCCACAACCGCTTCATCAGGTCGTCTTTTTTTACAACGCGGCCGCTATCTTCTACGAGTGCTAAGAGGGTCTCGAACGCCTTGGGTGTGAGCGGGACGGCTTTGCCATCTCGCAGCAGCTGGCGCTGATCAGGATCGATCCTGAACGACCCGAACTCGTAAATCCGCTTGATTGGCATAACTTTGCGAGCTCTAAGAAAATTTTGAACAAATTCTAATCTCGCTCTGAAGACGGCGCTCCGACTTTCGACCTACGGTCGTCGCACTCTTCGAGTCAGTCTGTTTCGGGAAGGCTGCTCGGCAGATTCTATTCCAAAAATTGAGGAGTCAAGCACATGAAAATTAGGGCGATAGTTGCGCTAGCAGTGCTGCTTGCATGCATGAGCGCCCGGGCTGACAACATTTACGTCGAGAGCAGGGGCGGCGCTAACCTTTTTGTCGTCAACTCAGATACAGGGGATAAAACGTCCATTGGATCCTACGGACCCAATGGAACGGGACTCGGGGTTCTTGCGCAAGCGTTCAGCCCCAACGGAACGCTGTACGCAGTACTCCGCGGTGGCTCTGCAAGCCTGTGCCAACTAGTGACTGTGGACCTCAGCAGTGGCGGTGCAGGTAATACTCTCACTACGACTTCGATCGGATTCACGGGAGTTCCAGTGGAGGCCATGGCGTTCACTCCCGATGGAACCCTCTACGCCGCGAATTTCAACACCAACAATCTCTACACTCTGAATCTCAAAACCGGTGCGGCCACCCTCATCGGTAATCTAGGATTCGACGGAATCATGGATATGGCCTGGGATCCATTTAATTTCACAATGTACGCGGTTGCGTCATTATGTGATGGCTCTGCGGTTTATTCCATTGATCTGATCTCCGGCGCCGGCACGAAGATCACGGACGTACAAAACCCCTGCTTAATGACTCTGGCCATTGATTCTTCGAATCGGTTCCTATCAACGGATTTTTCCAATCCAAATTCGCCCCTCTATAAGATCGATTTGGAGCAGGGCACTCTCGACGTCCTGGGTGGCACAGGTCTGGGCAATACGATGGGAGCCACGTCTCAACCCGAGGCTGGCGCCGAAATTCAGGTCCTGGAAGCGGCGCTTTCAAAACTTAACCTCGACTTTGGGATCACGAACAGCCTAAACAAGAAACTGACAGCTGCACTTGGCGCGTTTCAGGCTGGCGACACCGCATCTGCCTGTGTTGCCCTGCAAGATTTCTTGAATGAGGTAAATGCGCAATCGGGTAAGAAGATCAGCATTAGGAACGCGAGCAACCTTTTAGACGCCGCAGCCGCAATTCGCACCTTGCTCGGCTGTTGAGACCCATTGTTCTCGCCAGAACCGAACCACCCTTGTCGCCGAAATTTAAGTGGCAAGGGTGGCCGACTTGCTCTGGCTCGACCATGTTCATCACCGGAGCGCAAGCTAGTCCAGACCCGTGCGTTCTTTATCAATCCCGCCTGATCACTCAGTCAGGCTCATCGATACAACACCGCCCGGCTCCGGAGCCGCGCTCTATACGCGCTCTGTTTGCATGGCTTGCATTGGCTTTCGTGGCCTTGCGTGTCATCCGTGGCCCTGGACGTTGTTGAAAGTACGTTTTGTTGCGGATTCGATTCCTTCCGCGCTCACCAATTTCGTGATCCATCGCCGTTTGGTCGGATAGCGGCAAAGACAGCGGCTCGCAATGAGTTCGAGCGTTCTCGGTTCGTGCAAATTGTCGCAGTCGGTTAAAGTATTCCGGCACGGGAGCCGGCGAATCGTGGAAAGTCGCTTTGGCGCAGCGAGCATGATATCCAGCAGCAGGAGCAATCACTACCAAGCCCATAACGGGATTCGTAGGCAAATAGAAGCGGCAAAACTCGTCAGACTGCTTTGGCGTTAATTGGTGTTGCGGGATGGGCCAGATTGCTAGCGACTCTGCAAATCGCTTGGGGCTGCGCCACGGTCGAGGATTGTGGCTCAAGGTATCATTGAGTCTAAAGCGACAAAAGTTAATGAATTTACGCGTAAAAGAAATTCCCCTCGGTATCAGTGACGCGTTGTGCTCACGATGCGATCACATCGCGTATTTTTGGGAGTCGGAAGAAGAGTTCAGCCGTGGTGTCCGCTTCCTCTCTACTGGACTGCGCGCCAATGATGATGCGGTTGTATTCGGTTATGAGGAGGCAAATGAGAAAGTATTAGCGGTTCTGAAGAAAGAAGGAGTGAATGTCGAGTACGCTACGAAATCGGGCCGGCTGATCACTCTTGCGGGGGACAAGAACAGCGATGTGATTCTTTCAAGAATAGGAAGCCACTTTCAGCAGAGGATTTCCCAGGGCACGAAGCTGATACGTTTGCTTGGAAATATTGGCTGGGGCCGACCGAACTGGCCGGAAGAAGCGGAGATTCTGAAATTCGAGGCGAAAGTAACAGATGCTGCCCGCCAGTTCCCCTGTGTCATTGTTTGTATGTACGACGTTCGGTCGCTGTCCGGGCGCGTGATTCTGAACGGCGCGTTGGAAACGCATCCCATCACTATCCGGCGCAATGTTGTGCGCGAGAATCCTCATTATGTGGCGCTGCAAGAATTTCTTGATCGACTGGAATTGTCTAAGTGAAGAACATGTCTTGCAGGATGACTACCTGTTTGTAATCGGGCGAGTCGAAGGAAGTGGTGAGGGCTTTGGCTTGAGTTGACTTTCATGGCCTTGAGTGTCATCCGTAGCCCTGCATGGTGTTGAAACTGCATTTTGTTGCGGATTCGATTCCTCCCGCGCTCACCGACTCCTTTGTTTTCAGCGATGGTGTACCTGCCATCGGCAGATGTAGTCAAAAATTGTTACGAGGTTTGCCGCTGTCGCTCGCGGATCTCCTCTGGAATTCAGGTCAGTTTCAGCCGACGCAGCTTTGATCTATTCATCAAAGGTTTAAGGTTCACTGGTCACATTCAAGGGACTCAGCCTCTGCGCGGCGATCGAGCCTCAGTGCGGAAGTGCCGTAGATTGCGGGGAGCGACGGGCTTTGATGTCGCGCACCGGTGGTTGACCGAAGAACCGTTTGTACTCGCGGCTGAATTGGCTGGGGCTTTCATAACCGACTTCGAAAGCCGCACTCGCCGCATCCACTCCCTCGATAAGCATTCGTTCTCGCGCTGCAATTAACCGAAGCTGCTTTTGGTACTGAAGCGGGCTCATGGCCGTCAACGCCCGGAAATGATGATGCAGCGTTGACATGCCCATTCGTGCAACGTCAGCGAGTTCTTCTACACGCAGAGGTTTCGAGAAATTGGCTCTGAGCCACGCAATCGCCTTGGCTGTTCTGTGGCTCTGGTCCCCCAATGTGGCGATCGCGCGCAAACGTGCGCCCTGTGGTCCTCGAAGCAGCCGATACATGATTTCGCGCTGGATCAAGCTGCTGAGGAATGGGATGTCTTCGGGAGCATCGAGTAAATCTAAAAGCCGAGAACACGGTTTCAGCAGAGCGGTCGTTGTCTTGCCGATTGCAATGCCGCGAGCGTTAGCTAACCCGTTCCCGGTTTGAAACTCCGCGTGATTCAAAATTTCTCTGACTCCCGCCATGTCGAGCTTGAGCAGCATGCAAAGCAGCGGCTCCTCTTCACTTGCTTCTACGATCTGGCTCACCACGAGAAGATCAAGCGAGCTGATCAGGAACGTCGATCCATCGCAGAGGTACGTGGTACCGCCGAGCGTTATACGTTTCTTGCCTTGAACGAAGACGGTAAAACTGGGCTCGTAGGTCGCCGGATAGCACGCCGTTGTCGTAGTTCGTCGATACAGCGTGAGGCCCGGTATTGACGTTGAGTGTTCGCCTTCAGCGGGAGCATGAGCAGCAATCCTTCGCGCCAGTTCAGTCCGCAACTTAGAGACCTCGGAAGAGGTATTGTTCGGCGCATATTCGCGCTTCATTGCCCTGACAACTGATTGCCTCATGACTGAATCTTACCGCCGACGCAGCCATCCTTCTCCACAAAATCCCTTGTCGCGACAGGAATAGGCAATTAAACGGCAGGATTGTGATATCCGCTTCGAAGACTCCGGTTCTCTAATGGTCAGGTGCGAAGACGTGAAATGAAATCGTTCTTGTTATTAACCGTGAAATCGGCTAACCCGAACGAGCACTGCGAGGTCGTTTAGGAAATGCCATTAACAATGCGGAGATCAAAGCGATGAAGAAACGGAAACTTGGAAAGAGCAATTTGGAAGTGTCTGCGATTGGATTGGGCTGCATGAGCATGAGTTTCGGCTACGGTCCAGCCGGAGACAAGCAAGAGATGATTGCAGTGATCCGGGGAGCGGCAGAGCGCGGTGTCACATTCTTTGACACAGCTCAGGTCTACGGTCCATATGCAAATGAAGAACTTGTTGGCGAGGCTCTGGCCCCATTCCGCGGAAAGGTCCTCATCGCCACTAAATTTGGATTCAAGTTTGAGCAAGTCGATGGCCAGGTTCGCAATGTGGGCGTCAGTAGCGAGCCGGCGTACCTCAAGCAAAGCGTCGAAGGCTCACTCAGAAGGCTCGGTGTGGACGCCATTGACCTTTTCTATCAACACCGCGTCGATCCGAACGTTCCCATTGAAGACGTAGCTGGAGCTGTGAAAGATCTCATTCGGGAAGGGAAAGTGAAGCACTTCGGCATGTCGGAAGCAGCGGCGCAAACAATTCGCCGGGCTCATGCCGTTCAGCCAGTGACCGCATTGCAGAGCGAGTATTCCCTTTGGTGGAAGCGTCCTGAAGAGGAAGTTCTTCCGACGTGCGAAGAACTAGGCATCGGGTTCGTCCCCTACAGTCCTCTTGGCAAGGGATTTCTCACCGGCAAAATCAAGCAGGGAACGACATTTCGCAGTGACGATTTGCGCAGTCGTATCCCACGTTTTGCACCTGAAGCCCAAACCGTGAATCAAGCTCTTGTGGATTCCCTTAGCGCAATTGCCAAGCGCAAGAAGTCGACGCCGGCCCAAATCGCGCTTGCTTGGCTACTCGCCCGAAAGCCATGGATCGTTCCCATTCCGGGCACAACGAAGTTAACGCGCGTCGAAGAAAACATTGGCGCCGATGCCCTCGAACTCACACCGGATGATCTTCGCGAAATCGACAATGCTGCCTCAGCAGTCAAGGTCGACGGCGCTCGTTATCCGGAAGAACTGGAACGAATGACCTACCGCTGAGTTGCAGAACGAGGAGAAAGAATGCAAGGAGCAGTTTTATACGGACCGCGCGACGTTCGCTTCGAAGAACGAGACGAACCGAAGATCCTCAAACCAACGGACGCAATCATAAGACTCTCTGTCACGTGCGTGTGCGGCTCCGACCTATGGCCGTATCGGGGCATTCAGAAGATCGAGCAGCCTACCCCGATGGGGCACGAGTATTGCGGGATCGTCGAAGAGGTTGGCAGCGCGGTCAAGACGGTGAAGAAAGGCCAGTTCGTCGTGGGATCGTTTTGTATATCCGACAACACGTGTCCCAATTGCCGGGCCGGCTATCAATCCGGATGCCAGAACCTGGAATTTATGAGTGGAGCGCAGGCGCCATATGCGCGAGTGCCGTTTGCTGATGGCACGCTTGTTGCCACGCCCGACATCCCATCGGGCGATCTTCTTCCCAGTCTCCTCGCTGTCTCTGATGTGCTCGGAACCGGCTGGTTCGCGGCGGACGCGGCGAATGTTAAACCCGGCTCAACCGTGGTCGTTGTAGGCGATGGAGCTGTGGGCTTGTTGGGGGTGCTTTCGGCGAAGCAAATGGGAGCGGAGCGGATCATCGCGATGAGCCGTCATGCATCGCGGCAAAAACTCGCAAGAGAGTTCGGCGCGACGGACATCGTGAGTGAACGCGGCGATGAAGGCGTCGCTCGGATCAAGGAAATGACAAAAGGCGTCGGCGCGGACTCGGTGCTCGAATGCGTCGGCACTTTGGATTCGATGATGCAGGCGATACGCTCCACGCGGCCGGGTGGCTCGGTTGGCTACGTTGGAGTGCCGCACGAAGCAAACCTCGACTTGCAGCAGGTGTTCTTCACGCTCGTTCGACTCCATGGCGGCCCGGCTCCGGTACGGCGTTATCTGCCGAACCTGATTAACCTCGTGCTCGGAGGGAAAATCAACCCGGGCAGAGTATTCGATCTCACGCTGCCGCTCGATCAGGTTGCGGAAGGCTACCGCGCAATGGACGAGCGTCGCGCAATCAAGACGCTTCTACATCCAAACGGCACGAAGTAAGGAAGGCAAGAATGAGCACTTGGTTAAAAAAAGAACTGCAGAGGATCGCGGACAACGACGATCTGCACATCTCGCCATTCCGCGAGGGCGGAAAGACATACGGCACGCCGACGTGGATCTGGTCGGTTGTGGTTGATAACGACCTCTATGTTCGCGCGTATAACGGCCGGAACTCGCGCTGGTACAAAGCCGCCATGCAGCAGAAGGCCGGCCGGATCAATGCTGCAGGCATGACGAAGGAAGTCAGCTTCGAGCCGGTTAACGGCGAAATCAATAACCGCATCGATCATGCTTATCGCGCGAAATATAAGGGCAGTCCCTATTTGAAACCGATGATTGGCGAAGGTGCCCGGTCGGCGACGGTGAAGGTTATTCCACTCAAGGCAGCCGCGTGATCGATTCGACAATGAAGGAAATACCGAAATGGAAATAAGGAGAGTTGGTTTGCAAGCCTCGGGCAAAGGTCCCACAGATTGGTTCACTGGAACGGTGCGTGTCGACCCGTTATTTCAGGCGCCTGAGCCGGCACGCGTCAGCGGCGCGCACGTCACCTTCGAGCCGGGCGCGCGCACTGCATGGCATACGCATCCACTGGGACAAACATTGATCGTGACCTCCGGCTGCGGGTGCGCACAACGCGAAGGTGGACCGATCGAAGAGATTCGGCCCGGTGATGTGGTCTGGTTCGCTCCCGGCGAAAAGCATTGGCACGGAGCAACACCGAGAACCGCCATGACTCACATCGCGGTCCAGGAAAGTCTCAACGGAAAGACCGTTGACTGGCTGGAAAAAGTTACCGACGAGCAGTATCGGAAATCAGTGTGAGGAAGCAATGCCGCATGTAATCGCGAAGTTGTGGCCGGGAAAATCGGAGCAGCAGAAGACCCGTCTTGCTGAGGCAATCACAAAGAATGTCATGGAGATTCTCCACTATGGAGAATCTGTTTCCGTGGCATTCGATGAGGTGAAATCCAGGGATTGGCTGGAAAAGGTGTACAAGCCAGACATTCAGAACAACTGGGACAACATTTACAAAAACCGGGATATGACCCGAACGATCTCTAATTAAGGAGAACCACAAAATGCCAAAACCTTCGGATGGAGCTAAGAAGTTGATCGGCGATTTTTCTCCGAAGCTGGTCGAACTGACGGACAGAGTGCTGTTCGACGATGTCTGGGAGCGCAAGGAGTTGTCGAAGCGCGACCGCAGTCTCATCACGGTCGCGGCACTCATCGCCTTAAATCGACCCGACCAATTGCGGTTCCATCTTGGGAAAGCGGTGGAGAATGGAGTTAAGAAGGAAGAGCTGATCGAAGCTATCACTCATTTGGCCTTCTACTCCGGCTGGCCTAACGCCATCACCGCCGTCATGCTTGCGAAAGAACTTTTCGATCAATCAAAGACGCGATGATTCAGCCTCATCTTTCGCCAAGCAGGTCAGCAGTTAATGGCGGTCTATTTTGGGACCCGGCCTTGAGAGCCCGCTGCCCAAAACACTTTGTACCAAGTTCGCAACAACAGTGTCTAAATCTGCCTATTTGTGCTCGCGAAAACGATTGGGAAATCGCTGAAACCATTGAGTTCACCACCTCGGCTTTCGTCTTGTTAACGTCGCGTGATGGGGGTTACTCCGGTTCTTGCAGAGATCAGGCCCCAAAGTATTCAGTCTGAACTCGATAAGTTCATGCCTCGCGAAGAGCAAACATAGGATCTACCTTTGTGGCTCGCCTCGCCGGGAAGTAACTGGCCAGCACTGCAACCGCAAACAGGAGAAGTGGCACGGCCAGAAACACAAGCCGATCGTGCGGGCGAACACCATACAGCAAACTTGCCATCATCGACGCAGTGGCTGCAGAAACGACCAATCCGGCGACGATGCCAACGGCGGCAAGTGCGACCCCCTTGCGCAGGAACATCCTCAGAATGTCGCTCCGTCGCGCGCCCAGGGCCACGCGGATACCGATCTCGCGTGATCTTTGGCCAACCATATAGGCCAGCAAACCGTAAATTCCGATCGAGGCCAGCAAGAGCGCCCCACCTGCAAATCCCGCCACCAAATTCGCCGAAAATCTGCGCGATGCCAGCGATGCATCCAGTACCTCATCCATTGAGGTGACGTTGAATACCGGCAGCCCCGGATCCACGCTCTGAATCGCGCCGCGAATTTGCGCATCCAGGGTGCTCGTGGGCAACGAAGTTCGCAGCGCCAAACTCAACGACCGCCCGAGAAATTGATTCAACGGAACATAGACGTGCGGCACGCCATCGACATCGAGCCCGTCGTGCTTGATATTTTTCACCACGCCGACCACGGTGCTCCATGGATTCACACGACTCTCCCCGAAACGCAACCGGATACGCAGCCGCCCGCCCACCGGATCATGATCCGGCCACCAGTAGCGCCTTGCCGTCGCCTCGTCGATGATTGCCACGGGCAACTTGCCGTTTTCATCGTCCTCGGTGAAGAAGCGCCCCTCGACCAGCGCTGTTTGTATCACTCGAAAATAGTCCGGGCTGATGCGGATAATTTCGGCGCTCAAATCTCCGGAGGATTCAGTGGGCCGATCTTCGATGTCCAGCGAGTTGTGGTTCGTGGCGCCGTAGGCCGCCGCATCGCTGTTAATTGCGTCGGCGGCCGGCAAATTAGACGTAATCGCCGCCAACTGCACGCCGGGAATCGCGTTTGCGCGCCGCAGCAGTTCGCGATTAAACGGAATCTGCTGCGCGAAGGTGTGATATGGATCGAGCTGCGGATCATTCGGGTGCGGCAGATAGATATTCGCGGTCACTACTTGCGATGGGTTGAAACCCGGATTTTGCCGCAACAAATCGCGCAGCGTTTGCAATAAGAGCCCCGCGCCGACCATCAGCACTAGCGCAAAGGCAAGCTGCGACACCATCAGCGCATCGCGCATGCGCCCAGCCTTCGCACTGTAGCCCGAGCCGCGCGAGCCCTCGCGCATCGTGCTCGCCAGTCCCGCCTTCGAGGACTGAATCGCGGGAGCCAGCCCAAACAGTAGTCCGGTCGCGAGCGAAATCAGTAACGCAAACCCCAGCACCCGCCAATCAATGTTTACTTCGCCCAGCCGCGGAAGATTCGCCGGCACAAATCGCAAGACGACTTTCAGCGTAATCGCCGCCGTCGCGAGTCCTGCGATTCCGCCGATGAAAGCCAGCAACAGCGATTCGGTGAGCATCTGCCGAATCATTCGGCTCCCGCTCGCTCCCAGCGCCGCGCGTACTGCCATCTCCTGCTGTCGGCCCGACGCGCGCGCCAGAAGCAGACTGGAAATGTTTAGAGACACCACGAAAACGATTAGGACTACGGCAGCCATTAACACGACCAGCATCGGTCGAACCTTACCCACCAACGATTGCTGCAACGGCTCAATCTCAATCGCCCATTTGGCTTGCGGAGGGTAATCATTCGCAAATTCGCGACGCAAATTAGCAGTCAAGGTATCAAGCCGTGCCTGAGCTTGCGCTATGCTGAGGCCCGGCTTGAGACGACCGATTGCCCCTGGTAGTACGCGCAGCCCACGCGCCGGCGCCGGGTACGGATCGGCACTGAATCCGCAGGTAATCCACACCTCCACGGCTGGAATAGTCGGCCCCGGGTGGCGAAATCCGGGAGAAACTACACCTACAATCGTATATAGATCGTTGTCGAGGCGAAGGCTCCGACCGAGGACGCCGGGATCAGCCCCATAAGATCGGCGCCACAAGGCATCGCTGATCACAACCACAGGCGCAAAACCGAGCGCGTAGTCCCGGTGATCAATTAAACGTCCTAGTTCGGGAGTGGCGCCGAGCATAGAAAAGTAGTTAGTAGAAACCTCGACCATTGCCAAATGTTCGGGATGTTTGACACCGGTCAAGTTTGTGGGGCCCGCAACGATGGCACTCACATCTTCGAACACATCGGTCTGCGCTCTGAGATCGTCGAATTCCGGCACGGAAAACCGCACGCCCCGCAACCCTACCCCTGGGTTGTTAAAGTAGATCCTCACTAGACGGTCCGGGTCGGGGTACGGCAGAGAACGCAGCAATACGGCGTTCACGATGCTGAAAATGGCGGTGTTGGCTCCCACGCCCAGAGCCAGTGTCAGGAGAGCTACGATCGTGAACGTGGGCTTCTTGACCAGCATGCGCCAGCCATAGCGAATATCTTGAAGTAAAGTTCCCATGAAGAATCTCTTCTAAGGTCAATACACGGCACTCTTATTAGTTATCAGTTTGTAGCTCCTACTTAGACCAGGGCGGAACCACGCCGTTGCTGCGCGCGTACGCGATCGACTGCCCCAGATGTTCGTGTTGATCATCGAGAATCAGAGTCAGCACGGCCTGCAACGTCATGTCTCTTCCGAACAGTTTCACCGACGCCTGCAGGTCATTGTCGGAGAGTGCCGTGATCAGTTTTTGCAGACTGGCGTATGAAGCTTTCAGAGCTTCCTGCAATTTTTCCGGATCGGTGATCGGCGCGGCCTTTGCCCCCGGATTCGGTGTGCCCGAGAGCACGCCGACGAGCATGCTGTTCTCCCTCACAATCAGGTTGAACACGTCGCCGACGGAACGAACGCCCTGGGCGGGCTTCCAGTCATACTTGCCCGACATAACGCGCGCGAGTGCGGTGAATTTGTCGGAAAGAGTTCCGGCATCTTTCCCGAAGGCGGCCTGCATTCCTGCCGGCTGCGCCTGCGCCAACGGCACCATCAGAGCGACCAGAAGCGTGCAAATTCCGTGCTGAATCAAAATCTTCTTCATGTGAAACTCCTCTAGCGATGCTCCTCTCGCTGAAGGATATGGAGCGCAGAACCACTGTTTGCAGGAAAAGTGATGTGCGGTGTCCGAAGTGAGATAAGCGGTCTGTCCTCAGTGATGTCCTCTTCGAGGGTTCCGCTACAATCCTTGCCGGAAGGGTTGACACACCCGAAGGGTTGACACATCCAGTGCTGCAGGCCACAGCAAATATGGGACGGACGAGATGGATTTTGATCCTGTGTGCGTGGACGATCGTAGGACTGTTGTTTACGGTGCAGGGGATCGTGGTTGCGAAGGTTCGCGGTGGGCACGTCAGCTGGGTGATCGTGGGTGCGATCGAACTCGTCTACTGGAATGTATGGGCGGCGTGCACACCGCTCGTGATTGCTCTGGCAAAACGGTTGCCATTGACGGGGCCGAGGTTTGTACCTCACATAGCGATCCATACGGTCACGTCGCTAATGATGGCTCCCCTGGGATCGGTCACCGCGTATTTTCTGAGCCATGGACTTCTGCGGTTACTTCTTCGCATAACCGATCCTGGTGCGCCGCCCCTTCCCCCGACGTTCACAGCCAGTGTTCTGTCGATGAGCTTCACTGGCGTGCTTACATACTGGTTAGTTGTGGGGCTGTATCAGTCGTTCCACTTTTATCAGGCTGCTATGGAGCGTCAGACTCGAGCGGCGCAACTGGAGATGCAGCTCTCCCATGCCGAACTTGAGAACCTTAAGAGCCAGTTACATCCGCACTTTTTGTTCAACAGTCTCCACACCATTGGACAGCTGATGCAGGAAGACGTCGAGGCTGCGAGCCATCTGCTGGTCAGCCTGGGCGACTTGCTGCGTCTTGCCCTCGAACGGCGCGAGAACGAGATCACCTTGCAGAGCGAGCTCGAGTTTGTCGGCAAATATCTGGAGATCGAACAGACACGCTTTCATGATCGGTTGAAAGTGGACATCGACGTACCGACTGACCTTCTCGGAATCTATGTACCGAGCCTGGCGCTTCAGCCTCTGGTTGAGAATGCCATTAAGCACGGCTTCAGCGTCGATTCCGCCGCGGGCCGGCTAGAGATCGCTGCGCAACGCAACAATGGCAGAGTTTCGCTCCGCGTCCGCGATGATGGCCCTGGTCCGGCACCGGGATCGCGTCTGCGATTCGGCGTCGGACTCAACAATGTCCAGTCACGGTTGAAACAGCTGTACGGGGAGGAGTCGTCGCTGGAACTTATCAGGGGCGACGGTCGAGGCTGTGAGGCCATCATCACCATTCCACTGCGGAGTTCGCATGAAGACGCGAGTCCTCATCGTCGATGACGAACCGATCGCCCGGCGCGGTATCCGTCGCTATCTGGCCAAACACAACGACATTG
>DASTZZ010000094.1 GCA_035764005.1 Terriglobales bacterium | reverse complement strand
GCAGCGCCTGTACTCCGCCGGCGGCGCGGGGCGCGTGCTCGACGAAATCGAACTCATCCATTCCGGCTACGTGCGCGGAATCTACGTCGGCCTGCTCGTCGATCGCGGGCCGATGAAGCCGGCGGAACTGGACCGTGCGCTGAAGATTGCCGGCGCCGCGCAATCCGATTACGAACGCCGCCAGATGCTCGACCGTATCTTCGCCAAACAGTCGCTGTCGGTGGCACAGCAGGTGACCTTCCTGCAGCAGGCGCTGCATTTCAGTTCCGACTACGAACTCGCTGAACTGCTGATCGGCATGCTGCCGAAGCTGGCGGATTCGCCTGACGTGCGCCAGGCCTGGCTGACCGCCGGGCTGCGCGTATCGTCCGACTACGAACGCCGGCGCACGCTCGAGGCGATGCTCGCGCACCACGCGCTCGACGACACGCAGCTCGGCAGCGTGCTCGCGGCCAGCAACAAGATGGGCTCGGACTACGAACATCGCGAACTGCTCGTCGCGGTCGCGCGTCGGGCGCACGATGTCGACGCGCTCGCGCCGGCGTACGTGCAATCGACGCAGTCGCTCGGCTCCGACTACGAACGGCGCGAGGCGCTGCTCGCGCTGATCCATGCCGGCAAGCTCGGCCCGGCCGCAACGAAGGCCGTGCTCGATTCAGCCGCGCACATCGGCTCGGACTATGAATGCCGCGAAGTGCTGGTCGCGCTGGCCGGCGTGATGCCGAACGACGCCGCGTCCGTACAACACTATCGCGAAGTCGCCGGCCGATTGTCCGCCTATGAGCGCGGCGAGGCGGAGCGGGCGCTGCGGCGCTGAGGCGGGTCATGCAGGCATAAAGTGTCAGTGAAATCGGGCAATTCCTGTCAGCAACCCCCTCGTCTTGACATGAATTGGCCGAATCTTTTGGGCATTTCGTGTCACGTTGTAGGAAACATCGAGAACAATCAAGTGAAACAGTCAATTGCAGTGCGAGTGACACACTGCCCTTCTTCGAACATTGCTTCGTTGGATCAAGCGATCACCTCTCGTGCACACGAACCCTCTGTTCCAACAAGTCGCGAAGCAAACTCAGGATATGTGCAAATATGCGGCGATTACGGCGACTACCGCAGCGAGGAGCTTAAGCGTGGAGGCCAGAACGTCTCGTGGCGCTCGGCTGCGGCGCCCGGACTCGTATTCGATCCTCAGTTTCGCGACTGGCCACCTTCGGGTTGTTGGGCGAACGGATCCGAACTGGTCGGCGCGATCGGAGTTGGCGGAGAATCAAAATCTGTAGCTCCGACCTCGTTGGCACGGTCGAGCAGACCCGTCCAGTGCCTTTGTTGAACTTCGGTACCGAGCTGCTGAATTATCCGGTGGGGGTTCAGGAGTAGCACCCATTGAAACTCATGGTCCTTGCCAGGCCTGTAGTCGATGAAACCAAGCTTTTTCAGGTGACGGGGTGTCACGGGGTGGAGGGCGGAGGAGGGGGTTGTGTTGGCATCTGCAAGTGAAGATCCGTTGTTTGGCGAGCACCGGCAACGCACAACTTCTCGCGGCTCGTGTCCAGGAAATCTGCTTGGATAGCCCGCTAGACCAGCTGCGAAGACTTGTAGCCCATAGACCGATAGCCGCGCTGCCGCTTGTCCCACATTCGCAGGAGAGCCGGGTGACCGGTATCAACGAGATCGACGATCCTCACGTCGGCCTTTGTCGCGTGCTCGCGGTGCAAGCGACCCGCATATTGCTGCAGAGTGCCCTTCCACGATATCGGCATCGCCAATATCAAGGTGTCTAATGGTGGGTGATCGAACCCTTCGCCGACCAACTTACCTGTGGCGAGCAGAACACGCGGCGTGTCGGGCGGAAGTTCATTGAGCTCCGCAATCAATTTCGTACGCTGTTTTTTTGACATTCGGCCATGCAGCACCGAGGTCTTCTCTACCTTTCCGGCGAGCGCGGCGAGGATCGCATCCAGATGGTCAGTGCGCTCCGTGAGTACGAGGACTTTGCGCCCACTCTGGAACGCAGCGGCAATCTCAGCGGCAATCACCGCCGTTCGATCAACGTCGTTGGCCAGGTGCCGGAATACGTCTTGGATGCTGGCGCTTTCGGGCAGGAGAAGCTGTTTGTCGAACAGTCGCGCGACAACCTCCAATTCCTTGGGCTCGCCCTCGGGCTTGGCAGCGACGTGCCGAATCGTTCCGCACTGCATGAAAATGATCGGCTGCTGACCGTCGCGACGAATTGGCGTAGCGGTCAGACCCAGAATATATCTTGCTTTGACGCGTTTCAGGATAGCCTCGAACGACACAGCTCCGACGTGATGACACTCGTCGACGACAACGTGACCGTACATCTCTACCAGTGGATTGACCTCCCCCTGCCGCGAAAGTGATTGCACGACCGCGATATCGATCTTGCCCGTCGGCTTGGATTTGCCACCACCGATCGTGCCGACAACACCTTTCCCAACGCCAAGAAACGTCTGTAGCCGCTCTTGCCATTGCTTCAGCAGCTCTGTCCGATGCACGAGCACAAGGGTGTTGACGCCGCGACGCGCGATGAGCGCGGCTGCCGACACGGTCTTGCCAAAAGCGGTGGGCGCGCACAGAACTCCGATGTCGTGCTGCTCCATCGTGGACACTGCCGTGTCCTGATCCGATCGCAGAGTTCCGGCGAACGCAACGTCGATCGGCTGAGCCTCCAGTCGTTCATCCCGCAGGTCATATCGAATGCCGTGTCGCTTGAGGAGATCTATCGCTGCCTCAAGGCAGCCGCGCGGCAACGCAATGTGTTTGGGATAGTTTTCTGCACAACCGATCACGCGCGGTTTGTCCCATACCGTGAATCGCATCGCCTGTGCTCTGTAGAACTCAGGATTCTGGAAGGCAGCGAGACGGATCAATCGGTTTGCCACCTGCTGCGGTAGCTGCGCCTTTTCGAAGTAGACGAGGTTGGCGACCGTGATCGTCAGCGAAGTTGGAAGTGCGCAGTCCAGCTCGTAGGCGCCAGACGCCGGTCGTTTCCACGGCTCCGCGTAATCCTCTTCATCGATGAAGGTCACATCCAATGGGTGTGCACCACCCGTGGCGCGCAGGATTACTGGCTCTATGTCGTCGGATGCCATTGGCCTGATGCTTGCGAGAAAAGTCCACTGGTCCGAATGTGGATTCAGGGAATCGTCGACGAATACGCTGAACCCTCGCTCGCGAGGATTCTTCTGCAGAGGCAACGCAATCAGATTGCCGAAACCACCCTTTGGCATCGTGTCCTGATTGGGAAACAGTCTGTCGTATGAATCGAGCTCGAGCTGCCGAGTACGCGCGCACGTGTAGCTGATGATCGCTGTGCCCAAACGCCGGGCATCTCTCGCATGGACGGCACGGGCAAAGAACACCCATGCATGCGCGCCGTTGCCCGAGCGCGAGATTTCGAGCGCGACCGGCACGCCAAGCTCGTGACAACTCTGGACGAAGGCTCGTGCATCATCCTTCCACTCGGCTTTATCGAAATCGACGGCGACAAAGTGGCAGGTGTCGCCGGGAAGCAACGGGTAGACGCCGATCGTCTGTTTCCCGATAAGGTGGTCATAGATGACTGCGTCGGACAAGGCAATGAATTGACGATTGCCACAGTCGGAACACTTGATGCGCGGCTTCTCGCAAATCCCCGGGCGCCACTCGTTGGAGCAGGCCGGTGCGTAACCGGATTTGCCGGTCGACTTGCTTTCCCACCGAATTGGATAGATGTCGCTTCGGCCTTGAAACAGCCGACGAAAAAGGGCGATCCTCTTTTCTTTGCTAAGTTTCGAGTCCGAAATTGTCAGCGAAACCGACGGCTCACGCGAGGGGCGCCATTCGATGCCATGGGCCTCAAGTAGTGCGACAAGGCGAGCGTTTTCTGCCTGCAGCGCGACGACCACATCATGGTCGGTTGTACCTGTCATTGACACGAGCATCGGTCCTCGATCGGTTGACTTAGAGCGCGAATTGCCCTCGACACGAGGTCTGCATAGGCATCAGAGAAATAGCCATCGCAAGCGCCCACACCCATCATCCAACAGGCTCGAAGAATGTCGCCCTAGAGCACGCTGGCGGGCAAGGTCTGCGCGTGAGTGAGAAGCGCTCGCGCGCGCAATATGTCGCTATCAAATGCGCCTTCGCAGTGATCAACATAGCGCTCTCCGTATCTTGATTGGCGAGAGCCGGACTCAGGCCTCCGCGGTAGCAAGCTAACTGTTAAGCATCTTAAAAGACCTGCAACGGGCTTTAGCCGCCTTCGAGTCGGTTCGCGTTGCTTAGAATTGCTTCTGTCAAATCGGGAGCGGTTACAAGCAACTCCTGGTTCGACTGCAACTCCTTCTCTACTGCTTCGAGGATGCGCGCGATTCTGTTAGGCCCGTCTGATACATCACACTCTTTGGCGAATTCGAGGAGACGAGCATGTCCAGCAAAGGCTTTGCTTGTGCCGAGCTTCAGGGCAAGCGAATCTTTCGGAAGATACATCGTCGTATTGACGATGTCGTAGACCGGCGCTAAGCGGACGTCACCCTTCTGAGGATGCTCATATAGCACCCCGAAATTCTTCAGGTGGGCATCGCCATTGCCTACTGCACAACTCAGAACCACGGTGTCAAAGAGCTGATCAAGCGCCGATCTCATGTGTTCGGGAGCGACAAAGGTTCTGATTGCGCGCGCGATCAGCATGTAGCTCCCCTCGTATTTTTTATCCGCATTTCTCCCCATCAAGGCAGCGAAGTCTTCAAACCCTAGCCGCTCGCCACTAGACGCGACGTCGAAACGCCGCATCACAAATAGCTGATGGTTATCGGAGAGCCAGAACTGCGGGACCTGAAGGCCTGCCGCTCTGGCAATCGACATGCAAACGTATTCGTTTATAGCGAGATGGTGATACTCATCTCTACCGCTCTTGATGATGAGTTCGCTTGTGTTCGCTCGGGCGCGCTCGGGCACGACCACTTTGGGTTGTACGCCAGATATTCCAGATCGAAGAACGTAGCGTTCGACAAGATCTTGGAAAATGTCCTCCGTGCCATTCCAGTGGAGAATCTCTTCAAGGTTTTCTCCATTAGGCGCAGCCCCTCGGTCCGGCACAAGGTCCCTGAGAGCCTCGCATCGCATTGTGAGCCGGCCAATGGGATTGCTGTCACCTGTTATCGCGAGCAACAGGAGAGGATCTATGCGAGCTACTTTCGCTAATCGATTGCGTATCTCCTCAAGAATAAATCCCTCAGGAAGATTCATCGCAAACACAGGCTGTAGCGCGCCGCTCGAATACTGGGTCGTTCGCAACGGCATCAATAGGCTGACTTCGCGTTCCGGTGTTGCCGAACGATCGTAGGTGAAGAGATAGCTGCCTTTTTCGTTGCCCAAAAGACCGGCATATCCTTGAGGCGTGTCGACCTCAAGCCGCGATACACGCTCGGGCAATGGCTCTCTAGGCATGATCTTCTGCAAATAAGTCCGCGGCCTCCTCTAGAGTTGGACGGCGTGCCGTCTCAACGGCAAGTTCGCCCCCGGTGGCGCCCAGCAGTTTTGCGAAATTTCCAATCGAAATAGAGGTGTCCCCCTGTTCCGCACGGATGATCAATGCCCGAGACAGATTGGCTCGTTTGGCGAGTTCGGCTTGCGTGAGACCGCGCGAGATGCGTCGTTTGCGCAACTCGGTGCCTATTTGAGCAAGATTGATATTCGCGTCCATAGTTGCCTATATAGTACATCTAGTAGTTAATGTACGCAATATATGACATATAGGGAGTGATAAAGAGAATATCTTCTCTTTTTAGAGAAGATCATGTATGATTCAGAGAAAATGCAGCCCTACCCAACCACCACCAGGAGGAAATGATGAAGCTCACGCCCTTCGGAGAAACAGCCCGTGTGCTGAGGCTCCGGTACGACCTTTCGATGAAGGCGATGGCGGAGTTCATGGGCATCAGCGCGTCGCACTTAAGCGGCATCGAGTATGGGGAGAAACGCCTCTCGCCTAAGCACACCGATAGCGCAATCAAGTTCTTCATCAGCCACAACACGAAGACCGAGGAGATCGAAAATTTGCGTCTCAGCGCGGAGCGATCAAAGGATACGGTACATACGGGACATCTATCTGCAGATGCCAAAGGGTTGGTCGCAGCGTTTGCTCGTCGACTACAGAGTGGCGATGCTCCGACTCCAGAAATCATGAATTGGTTGGCTAACAAGAACAAGGAACTCGATCCATAACTACGCTGGGAAACGCCAGTTCCGGACGTACGCCAACCGGAATGAAGGTGGCGCCTATGAGCTACCGAAAGCTGGAGCAGGTGGCGGATGGGATTCGACGGCTTCTACCTACAGTAAAGGGTCCGGATGGAGGCCCTTGGAAGATAGACGCGTGGCGTGTACTGGAGCACACGTTGCCTCGCACTGGATACCAATACCATGTGGCCGGGAGTGATGAACTCAACGAATGTGCAGCCTTCTCCGTGCCGGAGCGAAAACTACTAGTGCTACACGACGACGTATATACCGGACTCTTCGTTGAGGATGTATTTTCGCGCAGCACTGTGATTTACGAGCTTTCTCACATCGTACTTGACATGCGGTGACGCTTCATCGCGGCGCGACTCTCGGGACGCACCAGTTCTACGAAGACTCAGAGTAGCAAGCCAAGGCGCTGACCGACGCCATCATGATGCCGATCGCTGCGTGCCAAGCCGTTCGTACTCCCGCCGAACTTGCCCAGTTGTGCGGTACGAGCATTCAGGCCGCCGGATACAGGATCGACGCACTTATCAAGCACCAACGTCTCGACCCTGATCGATTTGAAGATAGCCTGTTCTAGTTACAAGAACGAGGTGTAAGCGATGCAGCTCAAATAAAAACGGCCGAATACAGGAGTACCCGACCGTGGAGGACGAAACTGCAGGCAACTCGCCCAGGTTCGCACCCGCGATTGTCTTCAGCCGACATCCCCACGTCAAGAACTAATGCCGGCAGCCTGCCGGCAACGGTCCCTCTTATGGGAAGCTGAAAATATGCATACGATGACCACGGGCGAAGTCGTCCCACACCAGGAAGGCATGGTTGTTGAGATTCTGGTACAACAAACGCCGCCTCTTGGAAAATTCGAGACTTCACTATTTGACATCATGTCGGCAAGGCGAAGGCGGATGGCAAGGACAAAGTGGCGCGCCCGGAGGGATTCGAACCCCCGACCAATGGCTTCGGAAGCCACTACTCTATCCAGCTGAGCTACGGGCGCGCGGTGGCGTGAATGTATAGAAGTACATAACGCCGCATTGTGGCGGGGGGCATTTTAGCAGTTTTCGGCGGAGTGCGTACAGTTCAGCTGCCAAGGTGACTCTCGGCCAACACCGTTCGCGCTGAGCAAAGGCCCGCAGGGCCGGAGTCGAAGCGTAGCCATGTCGCTTCGACTTCGCTCGCTGCGCGAGCTACGCTCAGCGCGAACGGCTTGGGGTCGGTGGAAATTTCGAACTGGTCGGCACGCCGGAACCGCGAGGCGAAGGCAGTCACGCCGGCGAAAGCGCTGCCGGCGTCGTCGCGTCGCGAAAGCGGTTCGCCCGCGCGAACGTGCCCAGATCATTGAAACGCACGCCGACCGCGCGCAGCGCGCGGTGGCCGGCAGCGGCGGTCCATTGGCGGATATAGAACGGTTCCTTGACGACGAAGTGGTGGATCGCGTGCGTGCTGCCGAAGTTGCAGCAGAACAGCTGCAGCGGCAACAGCCACCAGACGTTCAGCACCTGGCACTGCTGC
>DASTZZ010000093.1 GCA_035764005.1 Terriglobales bacterium | reverse complement strand
TTGGCAGTCCCCTTAATGTTCGATCCATTTATTCCGAACAGAGCCACACCTGACCAATCATTGTGACGGCAAACCCGCCTCCGCCGAAACAAATCATGCCCGAATCATGCCCGACACCCTGCCGTGCATAGCAAAACTCTGCCGTACTTTGCCAAGTGCTATTTCGGGAAGTTGTTGCAAACACTTGAAGGTGTGCGGGTTGTGAGAGGCGCTCTACAGACTTAAAATCCGCAGGGGCCAAAAGCCCTGTGGGGGTTCGATTCCCCCTCCCGGCACCACTGCTTTCATTGTCGGAACTAATCACCGGCGGAGTGCGTAGCTTTCACCGCCACGCTCTATTTCTTTCCAGGTGAACAGAATGAGCTACGTTTTGAACGGCACTCCCAGACGAACAGCTCACTTGCTGCTCTTCTTGTCGATCATCCTCAGTTTTGGAAGCGTCAATTGCGCAGTCGAGGAACATGTCCAAGCCGAAGAAGACTTTCGGCAGCAAGCGCCATTAGTCGCCGGCGGATCCATCACGGTGGAGAACGCTCGAGGCGATCTTCGCTTCGAAGGTTCCGATACGACTCAAGTATCGGTGGAGGCTCGTAAATATTTTGAAGGCAGCGAATTCGATCGCGAGCGCTGGATGCGCGAAACCAAGATTCGCGTCGAGGGCGATGAGCACCATCGTTTGATTAAAGTCGAGTATCCGGAAATGCATTTTCACTTGGCATTCTGGGGCGGCAATCGCGGAGTGAACCTGATCGTTCGCGTTCCGCATCAGGTGAACGCCGATCTGAAGGACAATCGCGGGCGTCTGCGCGCCAGCGATATCGTTGGGAGACTCTCCGTCGCCACAGATCGAGGAGACGTAGATATCTACAATCTGGACGGCGAGCTGCGCGTTCGCGGAAATCGTGGAAATCTCAACGTGCGCGACTCCGCAATTCGGAGCGGCGTAAAGGTAAATCTTGATCGCGGTTCCGTCGAGATGAGATTGAAGCAGTTCGGCGGCGACAGTGATCTGGAGGTGTCGCGCGGAAACCTGACGCTCACGATCCCGCAGAATTCAGCATTCACGCTGGACGCGGAACGGTCGCGTCGCAGCAGTTTCCACACCGATTTCGGTGTCCTTGCGCGTGGCGGCTTCAACGGCGATCATGTCAGTGGCGATGTAAACGGGGGAGGTCCGACGCTCAGATTGCGAGCCGATCGAGGAGATGTCTGGCTGCGAGCTGGACTGGAGTAATGGCGCTCGCGGAATATTCCGAATTTATAACAAAGATGGTCGCATGAAAAACGGCAATGCCGCTTCGCCGATCTAAGGAATACGGCCTATCCCTCGCTCCACAAACGTGTTGATTTCTTTCGGCGAAAGTCTGCTGAAAGGGGACCTGCTTTCCCAAGCGAACCGCGCAACAGGTCCCCGGAGTTAATTCAGCGGCATCATCGTACCGTCCGAAGTTATGCTGCCTTCGCTGCGGCCAGCACGCCGAGCTGGCGCATCATCCCGTGTACATCGTAGGATTCGTAATCTTCCACAAGCTGGCCGTCGATGACGCGGCTGATTACCACGCCCCCAACGGACACTCTTTTGCCCGTTGGAGCAATTCCGAATAATTCTCCCTCATGTGTTCCCCGCGCCGTCCAGCGTGTGACGACCGTGTCCCCCTCCGAAATCTGCTGTTCAATCGTGAGAGTCATATCAGGAAATGCGCTGCGGTACATGCCCACGACTGTGCGATAGCCCTCGCGCCCGGTAATGGTTCCTATGGTTGGTTCGAAATACGTATAGTCGCTCGCGACAACTTCGTCGAGCGATGAGAAGTTACCTGTGTTCACCACTTCTTCAATGATCCGCCGCACCAGAGCCTTGTTTGTATCCGACATGTTGCCTCCTTCGTGTGGCTGTCTTGGCGGAGATTTTAGTCCTAACCGCTGTCCGTGGAAGCAGTAAACATTTTATGAGGGCGCATCAGGTACATTTGAGTGCAGGTAATTGCGTCGAGAATGCACACAACCAGCATTCCTACCCCAGAGACGGCGCCCCGCCGCACCAATCCGTTTAGCCGGTTTTTATTTACTGGAAGTCCACTCGATGTCCCTGAGGCTGCGGACCACACCCATCCGTGGTACCTGGTGCTCTGGCTCACGGGAGTGGATTATTTTTCAACGATCGGCTATCAGCCGGGCATCGCGCTGCTTGCGGCAGGAGCGCTTTCTTTCTCGGCGACCGGAATTCTGGTTCTTGTCACCCTGCTCGGAGCGGTTCCCATCTACGCCGAGGTTGCGGCTCGCTCCTATGCCGGGCAAGGCTCCATCGCGCTGTTGGAAAATTTGTTTTCCGGATGGAAGAGCAAGATATTCGTCCTCATTCTGCTCGGGTTTGCGGCAACCGATTTCGTTATTACCATGACGCTGTCGGCTGCCGATGCCGCGCGGCACGCCACCGAGAATCCGTACCTGCATCGCTTCCTCGGCGCGCACTACATGGATGTCACGTTGATCCTGCTCGTGCTGCTGGCCGTGGTTTTTATCGCCGGATTCCGGGAAGCGATCGTGGTGGTTGCCGCGACGACCATTCCCTACATCTTGCTAAACGCGTGGGTCCTTGGTTATTGCATTGTCGTGGTCGTCCAGCGGCCTGAGCTGTTGCGGAACTGGTCGCGAGTACTGGAATCTCACGGCGATTGGACAGCGCTGTTTGTGGCCTCAGCATTCGTATTTCCCAAGTTGGCACTCGGTCTGAGCGGATTCGAGACTGGAGTGTCTGTCATGCCACTGGTCGATGGAGGACGGGAAGACGATCACCGCGAGAGTTCTCACGTCCAGCCTCGCGGCAGAATTCGCAATACCCGCAAACTCCTGCTTTCAGCGGCGGCGATCATGAGCGTGCTGCTGCTGCTCTCCAGTTTTGTTTCAGTCCTGCTGATTCCTGAGAGTGCGTACCGTGAGGGCGGCGAAGCCAATGGACGTGCGATCGCTTACCTGGCACATCAGATTATCGGCAATCGGTTTGGCAGTTTGTACGATCTGTCTACGATTCTCGTTTTGTGGCTCGCGGGCGCATCGGCAATGACCGGGCTGCTGAACCTGATTCCGCGCTATCTTCCGCGATTTGGAATGGCGCCGCCGTGGGTTGCCTATCGCCGTCCATTGGTGTTGCTGCTGCTAGGAATCGACGTCGTCGTCACGCTGATTTTCCACGCTGACGTCAACGCGCAAGGGAGCGCGTACGCCACTGGCGTGCTGGTGCTTATGTTTTCTGCTGCAGTTGCGGTCGCGCTGGCACTGTGGCGCGAGCGATCATGGAGGGAGCCGGTCTCGTATCTGAAGGCGGTTTATTACTGCATTGTCACGCTGGTATTCGGATACACGCTGATTGCTAACATCATTGAGCGACCTGATGGCGTCATCATCGCCAGTTGCTTTATCTTCCTGCTGCTCACGCTGAGTGGCGCCAGTCGTTACCATCGCGCAACTGAAATGCGCGTATCTGAGTTCGAATTTCGCGATGCCGAATCTGAGCGCCTGTGGAACTCGATCTGCAATGGCAAGGTGAATCTCATTCCACACCACGCCAATGAGCCGGAATATCGCGCCAGGCTGAAGAAGAAGGTTCTTGATCACTTCAATCTGCACGGTCCGACGGCTTTTCTCTATGTGCGCTTAATGGATAATCGCAGCGAGTTCTACTCTTGTCTGCGAGTCACAGTGACGCGCGAAAGCGACGATTATGTGATCGAGGTCACTGGGGCTACTGCGATCGCCAACGCGATCGCCTTCCTCACCGATGTGCTGAATCCGATCAGTGTCATTCTCGGGCTTACACAACGCAACGTGATGAAGCAGTCGTTAGCATTCGTGCTCTGGGGAGAAGGAGAAACCGGATTGGTGGTGTACTCCGTACTGGTGAAGTTCTGGGAAGTGAATCCAAAGCCGAGGCATCCGTTGTTGTTCCTGATGAGTGGATAACTGAGTCGGGCGTGTGGCGCAAAACACACGAGTTGTACCTACCATGCACCTGTCCTGGCACAGTCCGCTAACCAGCCGAAGAGTTCATATCGAGTCGCAGATTAACCATTCGGTTGGCCCCAACCTTCACAATAAGAATTCTGCTCTGAGTGAAATCAACGAGTTGCGCCTGATTCCTCTTTTGGCACGCGCATTGCAATGATCCGGGCAACGGTGTGGAGACGGAAGCGAATAGCAGAAGCAGTGAAAGGCTATACGGCACCGGCGCATTGCTTCCACCGCCTCAACCCGAAAGGAGGCAGTATGAAACGGCAAATCGCAAGTTTCTTAGGCGTGTTCGGTCTGCTGCTGGTGGCGGCATGCGCGAACGCTCAGAGCGTCAATGTAAAAGCAAACGTTCCATTCGACTTCGTCGTGGACAATGCGAGTCTTCCTGCGGGAGCTTACAGCATTCAATCGATCAATGATGCGAGTGGCTCTTCAACGCTGGCCATTCGCGGCGAAAACGGCAAAGTCGGTCGTTTAATTGGCTCAAACGCGGCGGAGAAGCTTGAGGCAGCGGGGACAAGTCATCTTTTGTTCCATCGCTACGGCGACACCTACTTCCTCGCGCAGATCTGGATGCAGGGCGAGAAGCAGGGGCGAGAACTAAGACAGACTCGCCGGGAGACCGAAATGGCGAAGAACCTTCGGCCGTCTGAGGACGTGATTGTGCTGGCCTCGCTGCGCTAGTGGGCGCGAGTGCAATCAACAAAGGGGCATAGGCTTGGACCTGTGCCCCTTTTGTGCTGCCGCCTGATGCTTAAGCTGCCAAGCTCTGTGACTCGCGATCCGCGGCTTCAAAATCCGTCATGGCGAGAACGCCAACTTCACTTGCGGCCTGTCCCCAGAACAGCGATGCTGAAGGCTTACCGGCGAACCCGAGTAGAAGAGGCGCAAGCGCCGCAGCGAGCCCTTGTCCCACATCGATGTTGCCGTGGGTTTTAAAGCTGATCGGCTTGCGACCATCGCCCCAGTAGTCGGTGAACATGGAGACGCCGAGCACCGCGGCCCCATTGGCAAGCGCGGCGATGCCGGCGCGTTTGTTGCCTCCCCAGCACGCGCCAGCGGCAATGAAGTAGTAGCCCGCCACTGCATAGTCAATGACCGCATGAGTTGTCGGACTGATCACTTTGGGGACCCGATTCATCAATTCGTTGTCGAGCAAAGGATTTGCCATGTACATTCTCTCCTTACCAGTCGTTGAGATGACCGAATCGCTTTACGAGTGGGCAGCGACTGCGCACGTTACTTGCATGCGGAGGAAGTTCGGGGGAACAAAAAAGGCCGGTCCAGAAGACCGGCCGAAGTGACGTTTCGGAGGTAGGAGAAGCTCCAGATGCGCTCTACAGAATCGTGAATCGAGCCCCAGACTCATTGCCAACGCTGCGGAGAACAGAATCTATTGACCCGACAAAGATGAGATGAGGTCTTCTCGGCAGGAGCGTTCGCCAACTTGCGCCAAGGGCATCACTTTGATGTGACTTCGGTTACTTGTGGCCTCGCTTTAGCTTTGCTCCTGGGACGGTTCGGTGCAAAAAATGTGCATTGAGCGTCGTCCAGCAGTCGTTTCCGGAGCAGAGGAGCGTTGGCGTGGAATCGATTCGAGTACTTGTCTCGCTGATCACGAAAGATAACGATTACCAACGCGAGCAGGCTGTTGCCGCGGAACGAGCTGGTACCAAATTGGGAATGCGCGTCGAAGTAATGTACGCGGCCAGCGACGCCATTACACAAAGCCAGCAGCTCCTGGAAGGTATTCAGGCCTCAGCAGAAAAGCGCCCACACGCAATTGTGTTTGAACCTGCAGGAACGGGGTTGCAGCAGGTTGCGGCGGCCGCGGCAAAGGCCAACGTTGGGTGGGTGATTTTGAATCGCGAAACCGATTACATTCGCGACCTCCGCCGCCAGAGCAGCGCACCGATTTTCGGCGTCAGCTCCGATCACGTCGAAATTGGCCGCATGCAGAGCCGCCAGATGCAGCAGCTTCTTCCTCAAGGCGGACAAGTTTTGTATGTGCAGGGACCCTCGTCCAGCTTTGCTGCGCAACAGCGCACGCAGGGCATGATGGAAGCCAAGCCGGAGAACGTACAAGTCAGAGTGTTAAGCGGTCAGTGGACAGAGACAAGCGCCTATCAGGCGACGATCTCATTAATGAGGCTGCGCACCTCCCGCGACTCGCGCGTGGATCTCGTCTGCGGACAGAACGACGTGATGGCCCTTGGCGTGCGAAAAGCGTTGAAAGAGATCGTTCCAGAATGGTCCTGGATTCCGTTCACGGGAGTCGATGGAATGGCGGGGACCGGGCAGCGCTGGGTTAGCGAAGAACTCCTGGCAGCGACCATCATCGTACCCACCAACACGGATATCGCGCTCGAAATCCTAAATAAAGCTCTGCTGACGAAATCTCAACCGCAGGAACTTACTCTGGTAAAGCCGAAGTCGTATCCGGAACTGGAAAAGCTCGCTCCCAAGCACAAAGACTTTGCCCTGCAGCAGGCCTAGCGGGAAGCGTAAGGAAGACCGAACCATGCTGCCACTCGCGTGAGTAGTCCTTTCCCACTGCATTCTCCACTTTGTACAGTCTCTGAACCGGTTCGCTGGTTCGCTGTGCGTTCTACTTCAATGCGATCGGAGCGGGCTCGATATCCTCGATATCAACGAAGTCAGTTGGGTACTTACCGGTATAGCAGGCGGTGCAATAGGTAACGTTCTCACCTTCAGCGCAGGCGCGCTTCAGGCCGTCGAGCGAAAGATAGGCAAGGGAATCTGCCCCGATGTATTCGCGGATCTCTTCGATCGACTTATTGGCCGCAATGAGGTGTTTCTTCGACGGCGTGTCGACTCCATAGAAGCATGGTGAGATCGTTGGCGGGCAGGAGATGCGCATGTGTACTTCCGTAGCACCGGCATCACGAACCATGCGCACGATCTTGCGGCTTGTAGTTCCACGCACGATCGAGTCATCGATGAGAACGACACGCTTGCCTTTCAGAAGATGCTGGACAGGATTGAGCTTCAGACGCACGCCGAAGTCGCGCACACGCTGTTCCGGCTCTATAAACGTGCGGCCGACGTAGTGATTGCGAATCAGGCCGAAGCTGAAGGGAATACCACTTTCGTTGGCGAACCCAACCGCTGCCGTAACTCCCGAATCCGGAACCGGCACTACTAGGTCTGCATCCACCGGAGCTTCACGGGCGAGTTCTCGGCCCAGAGCTTCGCGGCTCTCCTGCACCGGGCGGCCGAAGATCACGCTGTCTGGCCGCGAGAAATAGACATGCTCGAAGATGCAGCTCGACTGCTGCTTTGGCGCCGAGAAGAAGCGTGAGTGCACGCCTTCGTTCCCAACGATAACCAACTCTCCCGGCTTGAGATCGCGCTCATAATGCGCGCCGATGAGGTCAAATGCGCAGCTCTCAGAAGCAAAGACCACCGCCGGAGTTCCCGTTCCAGTGGCATTGGGCAGCGTGCCCATCGAGAGCGGACGAAACGCGTGCGGATCGCGCGCAGCAAAGATACGATCCCGCGTCATCAGAACGAGGGAGAAAGCTCCTTCAAGGCGGCGCAAAGCATCGGCAATTGCGTCGGGCAGTGTCTGCTCTTTGGATTGCGCGATGAGATGTACCACGACTTCGGTGTCGCTGGTCGTCTGAAAAATCGACCCGTTATGCTCCAGCTGCCGGCGCAGAATGTGCGCGTTGACCAAATTCCCATTATGGGCCAAAGCGATGGCGCCTTTATTGCACTCTACACGGATCGGCTGTGCGTTCAGCAGCGCCGAATCGCCGGTCGTGGAATATCGCGTGTGGCCGATGGCGAGTGAGCCGGGGAGTCTGCCGAGGACATCCTCGGTGAAGATGTCGGCGACCAGTCCCATGGCCTTAATGTTGTGCAGCCGTACGAAATCGGAACTGGCGATGCCTGCAGATTCCTGTCCGCGATGCTGCAAAGCATAAAGGCCGAGGTACACGAGCTTCGAAGCTTCGGGATGCCCGTGAACGGCCATCACTCCGCATTCGTCGTGAAACTTATCGCCTATAAATGGCATTTAGCTTCTAGCTACTGGCTGCTAGCCAAATCTCCGGTTTCTACGTGGCCTCTACTCTTCCCCTGTCACTCTCGATCCGATCTTGCTCTCTAGCCGGAAGCCGGTAGCTACTTATCCAGCAAGTCGGGCACAAGTTGATCAGGTACGTCCGAGTGTAGTGCCGATTCCAGGGCTCCAGCCCATACATTTTTCAAATCGCACACATAAGCGGAAACCACGTCGGTGGATGCCCTCTGAATAACGAGACGGTCTCCCCCGCTGCGCCCTAGAAAGTCCAGGTGAATTGAATGGGAATCAGCTATCTCTTGGATGATCTGGCGGTTACCCGGGACGCAGGAAACCAGCACCCTGCTGGCTTTCTCCCCAAACAACGCGATCTCGAGCGGCTCGGAGCCATCGGGAAGGCGCAACTCTGCACCAATTTCATGGCGGAAGCACGATTCGGCAGCGGCTACGGCCAGACCACCGTCGGAGCAGTGGTGAGCAGACTCGATCAGTCCGCTGGCGACCAGCCGAAGAAGGCACTGGTGCAATGCTGACTCAGCCTTGAGATCAAGAACCGGAGGCTCTCCCCAGAGTTCACCAACCACCTCTTTTGCGTACTCCGATGAACCCAATTGGCGCTCGTCGTAGGCCGCAGCGGAGGCTGAGAGCAGAAACACCTCGCGCCCGGGAGCTTTGAAATCGGACCCGACAGCATGGCGGATGTCCTCGATGATGCCAACCACCCCCAGTACGGGAGTCGGGTAAATACCCTCCCCGAGCGTTTCGTTATAGAGGCTGACGTTGCCGCCGGTGATCGGAGTGCCCAACGCGTTACAGGCTTCGGCGAGTCCATCGATTACTTCCGAGAACTGCCACATGATGTGCGGCTTCTCGGGATTGCCGAAGTTCAGGCAATTGGTCGCGGCTACGGGCAGTGCGCCGGCGCAAGCGACCTTCCGGGAAGCTTCCGCAACGGCGTGCATGGCTCCCAATTTGGGATTCAGATAGCACCAGCGGCCATTGCCGTCGAGCGACATCGCCAGCCCGCGCTGCGTGTCCTTAATGCGCATAACGCCGGCATCGCCGCCGGGGCCGAGCACGGTATTGGTCTGCACCATGCTGTCGTATTGCTCGTGAATCCAGCGCTTGGAACAGATGTTGCAGCTCCCGAGGAGCAGTTTCAATTCGGGAGTAAAGTCGCGCTCGATTCCGAGCTTTAGAGAAACAGGTTTGTCCTTCGGGACGGAAACTGACCACGCCTGCATCGGCCGGCGGTACACCGGAGCATCGTCCGTGAGAGAAGTGTTGGGAATATCGGCGACAACGTTGCCGTGTTCAAGCACGCGCAACCGCGGCTCGCGAATCACTCGGCCGATGGTGACCGCATCGAGTCCCCATTTATCGAACACGCGAAATACTTCTCGTTCGCGACCGTTCTCGGCCACGAGCAGCATCCGTTCCTGCGATTCGCTGAGCATGATCTCGTACGCATTCATGCCCTGCTCGCGCTGCGGCACCAGATCGAGTTCGATCTCCACACCCACCGCGCCACGCGCCCCCATCTCGCAGGTAGAGCATGTCAGACCTGCGGCACCCATATCCTGAATGCCGACGATGGCGCCAGTCTGCATGGCTTCGAGGCAGGCTTCGAGCAAGAGTTTTTCCATGAATGGATCGCCAACCTGCACATTAGGACGCTTCTGCTCCGAGCCTTCCTTGAACTCTTCGCTGGCCATCGTTGCGCCATGAATGCCGTCGCGTCCCGTCTTGGAACCTACGTAAATGACAGGATTGCCCTCGCCCGCCGCCTTGGCGTAGAAGATCTCATCCTTGCGCACCAGCCCAAGCGCAAAGGCATTCACCAGCGGATTCCCGGAGTAGCACTCCTCAAACTTCGTTTCTCCTCCCAAATTGGGAACGCCAAAACAGTTCCCATACGACGCAATTCCGCTGACGACGCCTTCGAGGATGGAATGGTTTTTGTGAAGAAGCTGCTGAGCTTCTAAGCTGCTAAGCTTCTGAGCCTTGCCATTGGAAGAATCAGCGTTCTTTCCTGTCCCCTGTCCCCTGTTCCCTGTCCCCTGCTTCACCGGTCCAAAGCGTAGCGAATCCATTACTGCCAGTGGGCGCGCGCCCATGGTGAATATGTCGCGGAGAATTCCTCCTACTCCGGTCGCGGCGCCTTGGAATGGCTCGATGTAAGAAGGATGATTGTGCGACTCGATTTTGAACGCGCACGCCCAGCCATCGCCTATGTCGATGATCCCCGCATTCTCGCCTGGTCCTTGAACCACGCGCGGGCTGTGCGTCGGTAATCGCTTGAGATGGATCTTGGAGGATTTATACGAGCAGTGCTCGCTCCACATCACGCTATAGATGCCGAGCTCAGTCAGCGATGGCTCGCGTCCGAGCGCCTGCACAATGCGCTCGTATTCGTCAGAGGTGATGCCGTGCGTTTTTAGCAACTCAGGGGTGGCGCGACAGGGGAGAGGAGCTGATTGCAGAGATTGAGTAGCCATTTCGGGGGTAAGGCTATTTTCTCACGAAGAGCAACGGAACCGCTGGCGGCAGTCGGTAAGACCCCAACCCGGGACGCAACCTTCAATAGGTGATACTGCGTGATCGTGGCACCTGCCCCACGTTGACGAACGAGAGATGGACGATCCAAAGCACAATCCACACATCAAACAGCGCCCACGTGTATGCATTCACGAGACCAGAGATGATCAATGCAGAGAAGAGGATGCCGACCCATCCACCGAGGCGAATGCTCTGTCACAAGGAAAGAAGAAGAGACTGGACGATTCCCGAAACGGAATTTCCGTCGCCAACAACGGAACCGGCAACAGGCCACACTTGCCGGCAGTGACTTAAAGTGGTTAACCACATTCAGGACACCGATCAGAAAGAGCACACCGACCGACTTCCCCAGCAGCGAATCGCGCCAGCCAGTAGTCGCTAGGCCGTAGCCAATCCATGCCATTCATAAGCGAATATTTTGGATGCCGACCTGGGGAAAGGCGAACACGAAAGTCACGAAGGCGCCCCGGAGGTCACAGATAGTTCCTTTGTGACCCCTGCCTGAGCCTGCCGAAAGGGTGTTTGGTTTCAGAAGGACTTTATCGGGGTCAGAAGCCGTGATTGAAGGGACGAAATACAAGCTTTCATAGACTCCGACTAAATTCATCCCATTTTCCGAATTCCGGCTTTTCTTAACGCTCGTAAACGTTTGAAAACAGGAACAAAGTCTCTGGAATGAGAACTGCTTTAGGGGTGACAAGTCCTGCGAAATCCAAACAGCGCATTCGAATCCTCAGAGTGTGCCCCTACGCGGAGAGAATATGAACATCGAGAAGGAGAAGGGTTCAAAGCAGTCACTGTTTCTTACTTTTGCAGTGCTCTTTGCTCTTCTGACCATCAGCACCGGAATTGCATTTGGTCAGGCGGCAACCGCAAGTTCCACCCTCATCGGAACGGTCACAGATAAAACAGGAGCGGTCGTGGTTGGCGTCACGGTTACAGCCACGAATAATGCTACCAACAGCTCCCGCACGGCAACGACCAACACCTTAGGCGCATATAGATTTGATGTTCTGCCTCCCGGCACGTATAGCGTGAAAGCGGCAATGGCAGGCTTCTCGCTCCTAACTGCGAACAACGTCGAGCTACTTGTAGGACGTTCCACGACTCAGGACTTCGCCTTGAGCCCAGGCGCCACATCGACCACCGTAGAAGTCGCCGCCGAGGCTCCGCTTCTCGATCAGCAGAAAACTTCTGTAGGAATGGAAATCACGCCAGCGCAGGTTCAGGACCTTCCGCTGAACGGCCGCGACTTCGCCAATCTTGCTTATCTGGCTCCCGGCGCGAAGTTCACCGCACCATGGGATCCAACAAAAGCACGTACCGCGGGGGTTGGCATTAACGGCTCGAACGGTCGCAACATGAACATCACCGTCAACGGCATCGATAACAAGGACAACACCGTTGGCGGTCCGGTGATGCAGCTCCCGCTGGAAGCAGTAGAAGAAGCTCAGATCTCTACACAACGCTTTTCGGCTGCAAACGGCCGTTCCGAAGGCGCTGCGATGAACGTGATCACCCGTTCGGGCAGTAACGACTTCCACGGATCTGCTTATCTGTTTGACACCCAAACCGCAATGAACGCGAACGACAAACTTAACGAAGAGGACCCGGTCACGCACGTCAAGACGGGCAATCCCACTCCTCAATTTGAGCGCCAGCAGTTCGGCGGACGTTTCGGTGGGCCGATCCGCAAGGACAAAGATTTCGGCTTCTTCGCATGGGAGCGCTTGCGCGAGCACACGGCGATTCCGGTCACGCCGAACGCGTTCTCGCAATTGACCTTAGTGAAGGGCCTCAACCTCGGAAACGTGACCTTCAATCCAGATCCGGCGCAAACGATTCCCACTCCTTACTTTGACACGCGCTATAACGCACGCCTTGATCACAATTTCAGCGACCAGCATCACTTCTTCATCAGCTACTCGGCGCAGGACAACAACGACGTCAACGACCAGTCCGGTAACGCCAACGACCTGACCGAAGGAAATTTCCAGAACAACCACCTCATCCTTACGAATGCGACGCTGAGTTCGGTATTCAGTCCCCGGCTTGTGAACTCCTTCACTGCCGGGTACCAGTATTGGAACAACCTGATCGATAGCAAGACTCGAGCCCCGTTGGTCACGTTCCCACAGAGCATCTCGTTCGGAACGAACACCAACGTGCCGCAGCAGTCGTACCAACGCAAGTATCAGTTCCGAGACGATCTCGCGTACAACGTGGGAAAACACGGAATGAAGATGGGTGCGGATTACCTATGGGAGCCTCGGCTTGGCGGATACTTCGAGTTCAACTCGACCTTGGAATATGACTTCCAGGATCTGCCAAGCGACATTCTCGCGAATAAGGGTGGTTTGTATCCACAGGGATTCCAAACGCCGGGCGCGATTACGGGCATGTCGATCTCGAACGGTGATCCAAAAGAGGATCTGCCTGGGGGCGGCAAGATGCTCGGCTTGTACTTCCAGGACACTTGGAAGACAACCAGCAGGCTCACTCTCGATCTCGGCGTCCGGTATGACCGCGATTTCAACTTGATGGGCTCAAGCATCCAGCAACAGAGCCGGACTTACCAACTGTTGAAGACAATCAACAGTCCATATGCGGGCATACCCCAGGACTACAAGAAAGGGTTCAGTCCGCGCGTTGGTTTTGCTTATGACCTTACCGGGAATGGAAACAACGTTCTGCGAGGCGGCTACGGCCTCTACTTCGCGCAGACCTTCCTTAACATCCCACTTTTCATGATTCAACAGGCGAATCCTACATTATTTGCGACGGTATTCTCTATTAGCGGAAGTGGACCCGGCACCGATTGTGCGCACGATAGTAGCGGGAACCTATCACACAGTTGTGATGTGCCCGGAACCGGTCTTCCGCTTGCTTGTGCGCTAACTGCGCCAGCTAGCTTCACGGGCACGTGGGCGCCTTGCCCCAATAACTCGTCCGGCTATCGCGTAGGCATTGATCCTGTACCAACCATTCCGCAACCGATCACTCAGCTCACGAAAGGCGCGGTGGGGCGACTCATGTCCCCCGACTATCGCAATCCGTATTCCCAGCAGTTCAACATAGGTTTCGCTCACTCGTTCGATGCAAACACTGTAGGCGAGATCGAGTACATCCACGAGCTTGGGCTGCACGAAGAAAAGCGAGACATCCTTAACTATGTGGATCCAGTCACCGGAGTCCGTACCTTGAGTGCAGCTCTGACTGCCGCCGGTCAGCCCCAGATTGCGCGCATTTCAATGGAAACCGATTGGGGGCGTTCTCGGTATGACGGCCTGAACGTTTCTTTGCGTCGGCGCATGGCCAATCACTTCACGGTGAATGCTACCTACACGCTGTCGGAAGGATGGGCTTACAACGGTAACGCGGCCAGCTACTCGAACACGGTAACTGATCCTCGGTTCCCGCTGCTTCCGTCTGATTTCGGTGCTGTTCCGAATGACGAGCGGCACCACCTTTCGGTGTCAAGCGTCGTTGATCTGCCGTGGGGATTCCAGGTCGCGCCAATCATGCAGATTGCCTCGGCGCGTCCGTACTCAGCCACCAATGGGATCAGCAACGTGCTTGGCTTTGGTTCCGGAACAGCCACAGCAAATGCGCTGGTTCCGACGAACGATCAGGGAAACATTCTCTGGAGCTTGACTCAAACTCCCTCCGCACTAAAGGCCTGCTACCTGGCTGGAACTTGCGTGCAATCGCATTTCGACAGCCTGCGCGGTCAACCTTACTTTGATCTCGATACACGTCTCACCAAAAACATCAAGATCAAGGAACGCTCGAACCTGAAGCTGATCTTCCAGGCGTTTGACGTTACCAACCGCGCGAACTATGGCAACAACTACGACGGCAACGTGAAACACTTCAGCACCGATCCAACCAAGGACTCTTTCGCGACTCCGCTCGGTTATATCGGCTGCAACGCGAACGGATGCACTCGATCGATTCCGATTTCGTTCCGCGCCGAAGTTGGAGCGCAGTTCACGTTCTAACCAGACTATTGTTCTTATGCGAGCCGGCACATGGTGCCGGCTTTCTTTTTGCTTTCGTTGGAGGTTATCCAACCACCAAGACGCTAAGAGGGATTGACATTTCCAGCTGCCTAAGCCAAGCGGACTCAAGGGAGTGGCTGCCCCCGCCGTCGCAACAGCGTCCGAAATGTAATTAGCGCCCCGTCGGCATTCACAGCTCTGCAACACCTCCTCGACCATCCTGTTTGCGGCCTGGGTCCAACCTTTTCAGGCATTTGGAATTCTGTCGCAGTCTTGCGAAGGATTTACGCGGTTGAGGCGCAGACCGCGTCTAAGACCCGATTCTTCAATCTCTTGTTTTGGCATGAACCTTGCGTTCTTAAGATGGCGACCCATTCCCTGGTTTTCTCAACGTCTCTGAGGAAATGAGGATCATGATGGAGAGAACATTTGCCACCTTCCGCCCGCGTCCGTTTTCTGCGCGACGATTGCGAACGCGCAGCTTTCGCGCGTGGTCTGGAGCTGCGCTGTCCCGCTACTTCCACAAGAGCGACAGGCCTGAGCCGCAGCCCGAATCCTCTCGCGAGCAGGGGCAATCACCCTCCACCCGGGATGAAGAAATGGGTAAACGCCGCGAGCAACTTCAGGAGCTGCTGCAGCAAGTTGATGCCGAGCGGCTGAACCGGAAGAAAAAAACCGGGTAAGAGGCAGCGGAAGCGCTAGGCACCGAAGCTTTGGACATGCTTTTGCTTGGCGCCGTGCAGCGCTATTACCGCTGCCGTCGCCGCTTGCTTGTGATCTGAATTCCAAGGCGGACCAAGAGATCGACCGGACCTCTCGATCGACTGCTTCACCCTCGCCGTATTTTTTCCAAAACATTCTTCCAAGAGACTACCGAGCTGTTTTTCCGGGATTCCCGTGACGGGAATCGCTCCGGCGCCGCAACCCCGCCGAATGGCCTCGCGAAACAGGTGCCCCTCGGCAGTATGAATCAGCGGATGAGCTGACAGAATTTGAGGTAATGAGGGCAAAGGGCGAGTTGAGGCGACGACGAGACCAGCCGCTCCAACCTCGTAACTGTGAGCCAACGCAGAAAAGATCCGAGCAAGTTCAGCTTGCGCTGCACGTTGGCAAAGCGCAACGTACTCGCTCAAGAACTTCTCGGCCTTCTCAATTCCGAGTTCGCGGGCATGGTGATACGGCTGGCGGCCGCCCGGCGCGTTCTCGCTCACCAGGTCGATGCGCCGACGTTCGACAACAACACACTCCTCATCCAGAGCCACCACAATTCCCCAACCGGAGTGCATACGGAATCCAAGCGCCACGCGAAGCATTCAGCTGCTGAGTTTATGCCCATTCCGTGTCTCTCTAAAACCGTGTCGTACCGACCTATACGGCATAATAGAAGTAGCGCGTCTGCGCGCTCTACGGCCAAGCTATTGATGAATCCATCGAATCCAATTGCGGAACCGGCGTCGGCGCCGGCTTCGACCACGGGCACTCCTTCGTCCAATTTCATTCGTGACATCGTCATCCGCGACCTCGAGACCAACAAGTTCGCAGGACGCGTACAGACGCGCTTCCCTCCCGAACCAAATGGATATCTCCATTTAGGTCATGCCAAGTCAATCTGCCTGAATTTCGGGCTGTCGGCCGAGTTCGGCGGCAAAACCAACCTCCGCTTTGATGACACCAATCCTGAGAAAGAAGAACAGGAGTATGTCGATTCCATCATCCGCGACGTCCGCTGGTTGGGCTTCGACTGGGACGACCGGATGTACTACGCCTCCGACTACTTCGATCAGCTTTATCAATGGGCGGTCCAACTGATCAAAGCCGGCAAGGCTTACGTCGATGATCTGAGCGCCGAGGAGATTCGCAAAACGCGCGGCACGCTCACTGAGCCCGGAACCAACAGCCCACATAGGGATCGTTCGGTGGAGGAGAATCTCGATCTGTTCGAGCGCATGCGCAAGGGTGAGTTTCCCGATGGCTCACGCACGCTGCGGGCGAAGATCGACATGAGCTCGCCGAATGTCAACATGCGCGATCCGGTGATGTATCGCATCCTGCACGCCGAACACCACCGCACCGGCAATAAATGGTGCATTTATCCGCTGTACGACTTCGCGCACGGACAATCTGACTCAATCGAGAGAGTCACACATTCGATCTGCACGCTGGAGTTCGAGGATCATCGCCCGCTTTACAACTGGTTCATCGAGCAGCTCGGAATCTTTCACTCGCAGCAGATTGAATTTGATCGCCTCAATCTGACTTACACGATCCTGAGCAAGCGCAGGCTTCTGCAGTTGGTAAACGAAGGTCGCGTTCGCGGATGGGACGATCCGCGGATGCCCACGCTCTCCGCGGTTCGTCGGCGTGGTTATACGCCGGACGCGCTGCGCAACTTCTGTGCTTCGCTCGGCGTGTCGAAGACAAACGGCGTGATCGAGCTGGCGATGCTTGAACATTTCCAGCGTGAAGACCTCAATAAACGCGCGCTGCGTGTAATGTCCGTGTTGCGTCCACTGAAGGTCGTGATCGACAACTACCCCGAAGGCCACGTCGAGCAGATGGACGCGGTCAACAACCCAGAAGACGCGAGTGCCGGGACGCGAAGAGTTCCGTTTTCCCGCGTGCTGTACATCGAGCGCGATGACTTCCGCGAGAATCCGCCGAAGCAGTTCTATCGGCTCTCGCCTGGACGTGAAGTGCGCCTGCGCTATGGCTATTTCATTACTTGCACGAATGTGGTCAAAGACTCTGGCGGAGAAGTAGTCGAAGTGCATTGCACCTACGATCCAGCCACGCGCGGCGGCAATGCTCCGGACGGACGCAAGGTGAAATCGACGATTCACTGGGTTTCGGCAGCGCACGCCATTCCGGCCGAAGTGCGGCTGTACGACAATCTCTTTCTTAAGGAGAATCCGAACGACGTGGAAGAGGGAAAAGATTGGACGGACAATCTCAATCCGAATTCGCTGGAGATTGTTCACGAGGCCAAGCTGGAGCCGTCGTTGGCCAATGCGAAAATCGGAACTCCGTACCAGTTTGAGCGCTTGGGATATTTCTGTGTCGATCTAGATTCGAACCCAGGAGCCCTGGTCTTCAATCGCACAGTTGCGCTGAAGGACACATGGGCGAAGCTGGAGAAGCGCAGTAAGTAACAACTTCTCGGGAATTAAACATCGAAGGCCTGCAACCGCGGATCAAGGAATACAACTCCTCCTGAGCCGCTTTCCAATAATTTTGGAACATGTCTCTTCCGCAGACGAGTTGTTTGAAATGGGTGCGTATTACCCAGGAGAGCCGCATCGAAACGTGAGGATGTTGACACAAGAGCCAGCGATGGTGAGTCCCGTTAGCGCGTCCTCGGTGTGCATTTTCCTGGCAGAAAAGCAGTAGAGCTGCCACTTGGATTCGCATTCCGTCCCACATACATCACGCACCGCCGGTGAATGGAACCGTCAGTCGGTTGGGGTAGGGATTATTTCTCGAACTTCAATCGAGCCGGTGCGTGCGGAGGGTATGCGCCTGGCGATGCGCACAGCTTCGTCGCGCGTGTTCACCCGTAGGAGGAAATAGCCACCCAGCTGTTCCTTAGTTTCCGCAAATGGGCCGTCAGTCGTAGCTGCGTTTCCTTCTCGCAAGCGGACTGTCACAGAGCTTGCCGACGGCTTGAGTTGATCGCCCCGAATGAGTTGTCCGTTTTTACGAAGCTCGTGAATCAGCTGGCGATATTCCTGATAAATGTCCTCTTGGTCGTCTGCGCTTCGCTGGGTCCATTCGATTTCGGAGTGGTAAATCAGGAGTAGGTATTCCATTGTGTCCTCCACTCAGTAGACGAATCTGAATCAAAGAATCGACAGACCAGGGACCAGCCGTAGGTTGGAGATGATGAGAAGAGGATTCAGCGCGGCTCAAAGAATCTTTTTGCCGAACGCCGACATTGCCAGTTCCACCGCGAGCATGGCAGTACGGTTATGCTCGTCGATTACCGGATTCACTTCCACGATTTCGAAGCTCACCATGCGTCCGTGGTCGGCGATGATCTCCATGGCAAGGTGCGCCTCGCGATAGGTGGCTCCGCCGCGCACGGGAGTTCCGACTCCCGGCGCGTCCTCAGGATCGATCCAGTCCATGTCGAGCGAGACGTGATAGCCGGAGGTGCCGCGGCCGGCGGTGCGCAGGGCCTCTTCCATCACCGTGCGCATGCCGCGTTCATCGATGTCGCGCATGGTGTAGACCTCGGTGACGCCCGCGTTGCGAATGTTGTCTTTCTCCGCCTGATCGATGTCGCGAACACCGATCAACACTGTGTTCTCCCGCAGGACCTTCGGCGAGAAATCGTAGATGCGTGAGAGGTCGTCTTGCCAGAGTCCCAAAATGGCAGCCAGCGGCATGCCATGCACGTTGCCACTCGGCGAGGTTGCGGGACTGTTAATGTCGCTGTGTGCGTCGATCCAGATGAGGCCGATGCGCTGATCCTGACGCCGATAGTATTCGGCGACTCCGCTGACCGTTCCTGCCGCAATAGAGTGGTCGCCACCGAGCACGAGCGGAATCATGCCCTGTTCGAGCGTCTTCAGAACAAGCTCGGCTTCCTTTGTACATGTGGCAGTAATTTCTTTGAGGTATTTCGCGCGGGGATTTCCTTCTTTCTTCGTCTCCGCGATTGCGACCGGCACGTTGCCGCCATCTTCGACAACAAGGCCAAGCGCCTCGAGCCGGGCCTCAAGCCCGGCAACGCGCACCGCCGACGGTCCCATATCGACGCCGCGCCGCGATTGCCCTAGATCCAGCGGGACACCGATCACACGTATCTTGCGCGACGCCACCTGGGTAGGCGCGCTGTGCGGGCGAGAGGGGAGTGCGTTGAGAGACTTTTGTTCAGCCATAAAAGAAAGCTGCTGAGTGCTAAGCTCCTAAGCTGCTAAGCCTTCGACATCGCCTGCGAACCGGCATTTTGCATGGTCGTCAAACTAAGTAATTTGCCGGCGATTGGTGCATATCGTTTGTCCATTGCTCAAGCGGAGGAGCTTAGCAGCTTAGAAGCTGCTACGGATATATTCGGTGCAGCATCCGCGGAAACGGAATTGTTTCGCGCACGTGCTCCAGGCCACAGATCCATGCTACGGCGCGCTCGATTCCCATTCCGAAGCCAGCGTGCGGGACTCCGCCGTACTTGCGCAAATCCAGGTACCACTTGAACGCCGATTCGGGAAGCTCGTGCTCGTGAATACGCTTCAGCAGCAGCTCGTAGGAGCTCATGCGCTGCGAGCCGCCGATTATCTCGCCATATCCTTCCGGAGCTAATACATCCACACAAAGCGCAAGGTCCGGCCGTTGCGGATCAGGCTCCATATAGAAAGCTTTTACCTTCGCGGGATAGCGATGAACCATTACTGGACGATCGAACTGCGATGAAATATAGGTTTCGTCCGGTGAGCCGAAGTCTCCGCCCCACTCGAATTTGCTTTCCAGCTTCCCTTCGGCGAAGCCCTTCTCCAGAATCTGCACGGCTTCGTCGTAGGTAATCCGCGGGAACGGTGCTTTCACTGTTTCCAACTTTGAGACGTCGCGCCCGATGGTCTGGAGATCCCCTCGGCGCCGCTCCAGGCAGCGCGCGACGATGAAGCTGATGAACTCTTCGGCAAGCTTCATCAGATCGTCGAGCGTGGCGTATGCGACTTCAGGTTCGACCATCCAGAACTCGGTCAGGTGCCGGCGCGTCTTCGACTTCTCAGCTCGAAAGGTAGGGCCAAACGAATAGACCTTTCCGAGGGCCATTGCTGTCGCTTCGATGTATAGCTGGCCAGACTGCGTGAGATATGCCTGATCGTCGAAGTAATCGACCGGGAACAGCGTCGTCGTACCTTCGCAGGCTGCGGGCGTCAGGATTGGCGGATCTGTCAGAGTGAATCCGCGTTCGTCGAAAAAATCACGGGCGGCTTTGATGATCTCAGCGCGGGTGCGCAGGATCGCCGCCTGTCGCGGCGTGCGCATCCACAGGTGTCGATGTTCCATGAGGAAGTCAACGCCGTGTTCCTTCAGCGAAATGGGAAAGGGATCGTCTTCGGGAACACGCTGCACGACTTTCACATCGCTGACGTCGAGTTCATATCCACCCGGTGCACGTTTATCCGCGCGAACTTTGCCGGTCACAATCACGGCAGATTCCTGCGTTAACTGCTTCACGGCGTCGAAGACTTCCGGCGGAACTGCAGCTTTCGGCACGATGCCCTGGATCTGGCCGGTTCCATCGCGAAAGATCGGGAAGAGGAGCTTGCCGCTCTCGCGCAGGTTGTAGAGCCACCCTCGAATAGTGACGCTCTGACCTTCGCGCGTTCCAATTTGGGCAATGGAGGTAACAGGAGCGTCAGTGGTAGAGATGGTTTGTTCTTTGACTTCCATACGATTCCTTACCGGGGGCAGGCTTCTGCACCGGGCAGAGGACCTTCCCAATCTATTTGATTGCGGGATTTATTTCCAAGCGCAGCCAGTGCTATTCGTAAGCCAGGGCGTCGATGGGATCTTTCTGCGCAGCCTTGAAGGCGGGGTAGAGTGCCCCAATCATTGCGCCGACTAGAGCAATCACAGCCGCCTTCCACAACCAGTTCTCCGCACCAACCTGAACGGTTATCGTTGGAAACTTTGCGAGTAAGGCAGCCTGTGTAGCAAAGCTGATTCCAATTCCCAGAATGATCCCAGCAATGACCAGGACGATGGTCTCGCGAAGAATGACATTCACAATATAGGCTTTCGAAGCGCCCAGAGATTTCAGTATTCCGATTTCGCGAGTGCGTTCCATGACGGCCGTATACATGGATTGAAAAATGACAATGAAGCCGATGCAAACCGCAATGCCAATCACTACTTTGATCGTGATGGAAAATCCAGGGAGCCGTTCTGGAGTAACAAGACTGAGCCACTCCTGGATTGAGGTAACGACATACTGGCTCATGCCCGGAACGTTGCCTACTTCGCTTTTGAAAACGTCGTAGTTCTTGGGATCGTCCAGCTTTACGTAAAAAATTGAGGCCTTGCCCTCGGCGCCGGTCAACTGCTGCAGAGTCTGAATAGGAAGAAATTTGCGACCGCCTTTTCCATGCTCCACGATTCCCGAAATTCGGAAATTGTGAGCCAGCACGTTTGTCGTGTCGCCGACCTTCAAGTGAGCCGAATTGGCGAAATAGTCATCCACAATGATGTCGTTTGGGCCCTGGAAAGGACCGCCGGCGATGTAACGAAACGGCGACCCTAACTGGTTCCATGTAGTTAGATCAATACCGTAGATGGTTTCAACAGCTCCGCTGGTTACAGTCTGGAGCACGACCGGAGCAACAGCGTTGACGTGAGGAAGTTTTCGCAGCACGTCTGCGATCTTTATCGAGGCAGGCGCGCCGCTCGCAGCCATAATTCCCGACGAACCCGGCGGACGCACAAATGCGTCCGCCCCAATGCCTGCCGTACGCTGTTTATTGTCGTTGAGCATGCCGAACATTAGCCCAACGATCACAAGCATTAGCGTCACCTCCACCGCGACGGCCACAACGCTGATCAGTGACCGGATCGGCCGGTGTACGAGGTTGGAGATGATCATCTTGTTCATAGGTTCATTGTAGCGAGCTTAGGTTCTGCGACACCCGCGGCATTAGTTACCCTTTGTCTCTATTCCCAGCGCCGCATAGGCTTCATCGAGCGTTCTGACCACGGTGATGTTAGGACGCGTTTTTCCGGCGAGCATTTGAAACATACGCGAAGTGCCATATGCCACGTCGGATGGGGCGACCATGACCCGCCGCGCCTTTTCCAAAGGCGATTTCGATTCTGCAACCAGCCTGATTTGATCGGACGAAATATCGAAGTGCGTTACCTGGGTGAAGTCGGTGATGGCACGGTACTCGCCTTCATATGGCGCGTTGCGCTCGATTTCCGCGATCTGCCGCGCGACGTCTTCGTTCGTCACCTCTCCTATGTAGGTCGTGACGACTAGCTTCTTGTTTCGATCAACACGAACGGTTACTGGCATCAGGCGCTACTTGGCTCCGCCGAATGCGAGATCAATGAGCGTCTTCTGCTCCATATCATGCGCTTTGGCTGAACCAGTCGCAGGACTGGCTGCTGCTGAGCGCTTGACGGTGAGCACGGGACGTCCGCCGGAAATGCGCCGGAGCCGTGGGACCACGAACCAATTCGCGCCCATGTTGGCCGGCTCTTCCTGAACCCAGACGATCTCAGTGGCGTTCGAGTGCTTCTGCAGCTCTGCTGTGAGTTCCGCTTCGGGCCAGGGATAAAGCTGCTCGATGAAGATGATCCCGGTGGATTCGTCTTTGCGCTTTTTTCGTTCGATCCGCAACTCGTGTCCAATCTTGCCGGTGCAGATGAGCAGCCGCGTTGGATTGGCAATTTCCGTTTCGGGAAGCACGTTCAAGAAGTGCGGGCGGCTGAAGTCCTGAATTGGAGAGTTCGCGTCCGGATGGCGCAGCATGCTCTTCGGCGTGAAGACGACAAGTGGTTTACGCCACGGACGGAGCGCCTGACGGCGCAGCAGATGGAAGTACTGCGCAGCAGTCGAAGGCTGGCAGATCTGCATGTTGTCGCGAGCTGCAAGCTGCAGATAGCGCTCGAGGCGCGCGCTGGAGTGCTCGGGTCCTTGTCCTTCGTAGCCGTGAGGAAGAAGCATTACAAGTCCGCTCAGCAGTCCCCACTTGTCTTCAGCTGAAGATATGAACTGATCGATGATGATCTGCGCGCCATTAGCGAAATCGCCGAACTGCGCTTCCCAGAGCACAAGGGTTTCGGGATAGTCGCGGCTATAGCCGTATTCAAAGCCGAGCACTCCAGCTTCGGACAGAATCGAGTTGTAGACCTCGTACTTGGCCTGTCCGGGCTGAATATGGTTCAAAGGAATGTACTCGTCTTCGTTCTCGACATCGATCAGCACACTGTGGCGCTGATTGAAGGTGCCGCGTTTGCAGTCCTGCCCGCTCAGGCGAACCGGCGTGCCTTGAATCAACAATGAGCCAAATGCCACGGCTTCCGCCATGCCGTAATCAAAAGGACGCTTGCCGTGTCCCATTTCGGCACGCTGTTCGAGCAGCTTCTTGATCTTGGGATGGATGTGGAACTCTGGCGGATAGCTAGCGAGCTTATCGGAGATTTTCGCAATCTCTTGCGCAGAGATTCCCGTTTCCACTTCGTACTCGGGCAGGAAGCATCCGCCTTTGTACTTGTCCCAGTACTCGGGAAGTTGAGCCAGGCGCGGCATCTTCTTCATGCGCGTAGCTTGCTTCTGTGCTTCGCTGATTTCGGTCGTGATCTCCTGCACGCGCCGGCTGTTGTCGATGCCGATCCGCTTTGCGTAAATCTCGTGCAGCGGTGGATGGTCTTTGATGCGCGCATAGCGAATCGGTTGAGTGATTGTGGGATCGTCAACCTCGCTGTGACCATGGCGGCGATAGCCAACGAGATCGATCACTACATCGGAATGGAAGGTGTAGCGGTAATCGACCGCGAGCTTTGCGATGCGCAGGACTGCATCGGGATCTTCCGAATTGACGTGAAAAATCGGAATGGGAAGACGCTTTGCCAAATCCGACGAATAGCGCGACGAGTTTGTCTCGTACGGCTCTGTCGTAAATCCAATCAGGTTATTGACGATGATGTGCAGCCCGCCGCCGACGGTGTATCCATCGACGCTCGCGAGATTGAGCGTCTCCGCCCAGATCCCCTGGCCTGCAAAGGCAGCATCGCCGTGGATCATTACCGGAAGAACCTTGTCCTCTCCTCCCCAACGAATTTGCTTGGCGCGCACCCGTCCTGTAGCCACGGGATCCACTGCTTCTAAGTGGCTGGGATTCGAGACCAGATGCAGGTTGATCGTGCTGCCGTTCCGCCCCGAGAAAGTTCCCGTCGCGCCCTGGTGATATTTCACGTCGCCGCCGCCGAGGATACTGCGCGGGTCGACATCTTCGAATTTCGCGAACATATCCGTCGCGGACTTGCCCACGGTGTTGACCATCACGTTCAGCCGTCCGCGATGGCTCATCGCGATCACAACTTGAATCGTGCCGCGCTCCGCAGCCTCGTTAAGGACCTCGTCCAAAAACGGGATCAGCGAAGTAACGCCTTCGAGCGAGAAGCGTTTCGTTCCGAGATAACGTGACTGGATTACATGTTCGAACAAGTCCGCTCTGGTGAGCAGCTCAAGGATGTGCTTCTGGTCTACTGCAGGAGCATCGGCTTCAAGTCGCTCCTGAATCCACTCTCTTCGTGCCGCATCGGGAATGTGCATGAACTCGGCGCCGACCGTGCCGCAGTAACAGCGACGCGCCTCGTCGGCGAAATCACCTTGAATATCGAGTTCGGGTACTGCCTGTGGCTGGAGATATTGGCCTAGAGGGTCGAGCTTGGCCTGAAGATACCCCCAGCGCCGGAAGGCTTCGAAGACACGCTCCCGGTCGTGCGGATCGATGAGGAAGGAACTACGTGGAATTTCTTGAGAAGTTGAAGCCATAACTAAATTGTAATCGGGTCATCGGGTGATCGGGTCATCGGGTGAAGTGAAAACCAAAACACTTTTGTAATCGATACCAGCGAAATTCGCGGTTTAAACGCGCGTACAACAACCCGCATCGTGTCTTGATTCTTACTTCACCTGATGACCCGATGACCCGATATTTTTCACGCCTTCGCCGGATCGATCTTCTCCGGATTGATTCCCAACTCCTGGAACGCCTTCTGCGCTTTCTTCGCGTCAAATTTCTTCTCGCGCGAGAGCTTCGAGAGCGTTGCCGCGACGATCGCTTCCGGACTGATCTCGAAATGCTTGCGCAGATACTCGCGATTGTCGCTGCGGCCGAAACCGTCGGTACCCAGGCTTACCAGACGCTCGCGCAGCCACGGCGAGAGTTGGTCGGGAACGATCTTCATGTAGTCGCTCACTGCGATGATCGGGCCTTCGGCGCCCTCAAGAGCTTTGAGGATGTAGGGCTGTTTTTCCTTTTCCGCCGGATGCAGCAGGTTCCAGCGATCAGCCGCAAGCGCGTCACGACGTAACTCGGTGTAGCTGGTCACGCTCCAGACGTCAGCTTGCACTGCGTATTTCTCGGCGAGGGTGGCTTGCGCTTTTAATGCTTCGTTCAGAATCGGACCGCTGCCGAAGAGATTTACGACTGCTTTTCCGCCCGGCGCTGCTTTGAACTTGTAGATGCCGCGCAGAATGCCTTCTTCGATGCCCTTCGGCATCTCCGGCATTGCGTAATCTTCGTTGTACATCGTGATGTAGTAGAAGCGGTCTTCGCCCTTTTCGTACATCCGACGTAATCCATCCTGCACGATCACAGCGATTTCATATGCGTACGCCGGATCGTAGGTGACGCATGTGGGATAAACGCTCGACATCACCACGCTGTGTCCATCGCAGTGCTGGAGGCCCTCGCCGGAGAGCGTAGTGCGACCAGCGGTTCCGCCCATCAGGAAGCCTTTGCCGCGCGCATCGCCAAAGGCCCAGATGAGATCGCCTACACGCTGGAAGCCGAACATCGAGTAGTACATGTAGAACGGAATCGTCGGCACGCGATAGTTTGAGTAGGCAGTGCCCGCCGCGGTGAATGAGGACATCGAGCCCGCTTCTGTGATTCCCTCTTCGAGAATCTGTCCGTCTTTTTCTTCGCGGTAGTAGAGCAGGATGTCCTGATCGTGCGGGGTGTAGAGCTGTCCCTGGCTGGCGTAGATGCCCACCTGGCGAATCGCCGATTCCAATCCGAAGGTGCGGCCTTCATCGGGGACGATAGGCACGACCAGCTTTCCCATTTCAGGATGCTTGAGCAGCGTGCGCAGCATGCTCACGAAGCCCATCGTCGTCGATACGGCGCGACCGCGCGAGCCGCCGAGCGCATCGGCAAAGAACTCGAGTTCCGGAGCTTTCAGATTAGGCTTCTGAGTATCGCGTGCCGGCAGATAGCCACCGAGGTTCTTGCGGCATTTCTTCATGTACTCGATTTCCGGAGTGTCTTTTTCCGGACGATACGGCGCGCCATTTTTCGCAGCCTCGTCGGGAACAGGAATATCGAAGACTTTGCGGAAGGTTTGCAGCGCTTCGTCAGTCAGCTTCTTCTCCTGATGGGTCGCATTGCGAGCTTGCGCGGAGCCAAGGCCGTATCCCTTTACCGTTTTCGCCAGAATGACAGTGGGCGAGCCGGTGTGTTCTACAGCGCGCAGGTAAGCGTTGTAAATCTTTTTCGGATCGTGACCGCCGCGATGCAGATGGCCGATCTGCTCATCGCTCATATCCGCGACCAGTTCGAGCAGCTCCGGATACTTGCCGAAAAAGTGCTCTCGCGTATAAGCGCCGCCTTTGGCTTTACACGCCTGGTACTCGCCATCGACGCACTCTTCCATGCGCTTGAGCAGGAGGCCAGAGTTGTCGCGGGCGAAGAGGGGATCCCAATCGCTACCCCAAATGACTTTGATAACGTTCCATCCAGCGCCACGGAAGACGCCTTCGAGCTCGCTGATGATCTTTCCGTTCCCGCGCACCGGGCCGTCGAGGCGCTGCAGGTTGCAGTTCACAACGAAGATCAGGTTGTCGAGCTTCTCCCGCGTCGCAACAGTCAGAGCACCTAAAGTTTCGACTTCATCGGTCTCACCGTCGCCTACGAATGCCCAAATCTTGCGCGGCGTTTTCTCGATGAGATTGCGATGTTCGAGGTAGCGCATGAAACGGGCCTGGTAGATGGCATTGATGGGGCCAATGCCCATCGAAACCGTTGGAAACTGCCAGAAATCCGGCATCAGCCATGGGTGCGGGTAAGAAGGGAGCCCCGGCTCTCGACGCGCTTCATGCCGAAAGTTCAGAACCTGCTGCTCGGAGATACGACCTTCCAGGAAAGCGCGAGCATATGCACCCGGTGACGCGTGTCCCTGGAAATAGATCATGTCGCCCGCCTGATCGCCGTAACTGGCATGGAAGAAGTGATTGAAACCAACCTCGGCCAGAGTTGCGAGAGATGAGTAGGTGGAGAGGTGACCGCCAATTCCAGAGTCTTTCTTGTTTTGCCGATGTACCATTGCCATCGCATTCCAGCGGATCAGCGCCTCGATGCGCCGCTCCATATCGCGGTCGCCGGGATAGGGCAGCTCCTGCTCGACGGGAATGGTGTTCTTGTAAGGCGTGTGAAGTTGGGTCGGCGGCTCTACGCCGGACTCGCGAGCATGGCGAGAGAGCGCGTCGAGCAACTCTGCTGCGCGAGATGGACCTTCTCCTTCGACGATCTGATCAAAGGCTTCAAGCCACTCGTTTGTTTCACTTTGATCAGCTTCCACCGGCTCAGCCGGCAAGACTGGATAGGCGTTCATGACTACCATGATAGAACCAGTATGCTCCTCTGCACGTGACAATGGTCACAGCCATCTGCGCAGCCACGAAGCATCGAAGCCACGCAGTCAACAGCTTTGAAAACCGCTACTTACGGGGGAGAGCCGGATATCGGCCTCGATGATTTTAGCCGTTTATCGTGTCCACGACCTGACTATTTGTAGATGTTTCGTGAGCCGTTGCGGAACCAGGTTTCTGGCAAGCTCAGTCCGGTTTCTCTGAGTTAAATATTTGGCAGCAAACCATGAGCCGCAGAGACGGCCAGTTTGAGGGGTAACGCTAAATCGCCGCGACTGTCTCCCGATCCAAAATTGGATCGGCGACATAAGAACGACGTCGGCGCAACGACAGCCGGAGGTCCCGAAGGAGTGTTTTAGAGCGGGACCTCGCTCGGTCGAGGCAACTGTAGAGCCGGTCAAACCCATTCATCTCCAAGTTACGCCGACAGCAACTTCACACCAAACAAGCGGCAGCACACAGTCACAATTTGTGACGACAATTCCCTGCTCGTTTCCCTGTTCGCTTGCAGTGCATCACTGCCGCGAGGTGCAAGTCTCCCGATTTCAATCGAATACGGAGGATTCCCTAAGATCGCTGATAGTTCCCTGGTGAAACGGCAAATCTTCAGATTTTGGGCAAAATTCGACGGATTTTCGTCCAAAGTTTTTGGAGTTCGCTGTTTAATTCCCTGTTCACCGAGTTGAATCACTTTCCTCCGGCTCCTTCGTAGCTGGTGAGCTGATCGGCGATCTTCGACTTGTCACCGACGACCACCATGGTGAGCTTGTCGGGCACAATGTACTTTTGCGCCATCTGCTGTACCTGCTCCGCCGATACCTTGTAGATGTTGGGTACGTACGTGTCGAGGTAGTCATTGCCAAGCTTGTGCAGATCGACATATTCGAGCTGAGCAATTAATCCAGCCCGGTTTGAGTTGCGCAGCACGAACACGCCCGCCAGATAATTCTTGATGCCCTCGAGCTCCTGCGCAGAGGGCGGTTCCTTCTGCAGACGATCGATCTCGTACAGAATCTCTTTGATCGATGCACCAGTGTATTTCGCGGTCACATCGGCTATCTGCACCCAGTAGGCGTCGCGATAACGCGAGGACAATTGGCTGTAAGGAGAGTACGTGTATCCCTTCTGCTCGCGGATGTTCGAAGTAATACGCGATCCAAACGAGCCACCGAGAATCGCGTTCATGACCTGCAGCGGAATGTAGTCCTCATTGCTCGGATCGATCGTCGGAAGGCCGATGTAAAGCGTCGACTGCACGGCGCCGGGGCGATCAATGATGGAGAGATCCCGCTTGGTGACGGGTTTGGGAACGTCGATGAGCGCATCCGGCCCATGCGGCCAGGATGAAAACGCCTCCGTGATCGCCTTCTTTACTGCTGCCGGATCGAACTTCCCAGCCACGTAAACATGCGTGCGGGCTGCGCCGAAATTGTCCTTATAGAACTTTTGGACGTCTTCGATGGTGTAGCCCTGGATCATCTGCTCAGTTGGAAACAGGCGTCCATAAGGATGGTTGGGATACAGCTCCTTGACGAACTGCTCGTGCGCGACCGGCTGTGGCTGAGACTTCTGAATGCTGAGCGTGCGGAGCTGATCTTTCTTCAAGCGATCGAGTTCCGAACCGGGCAGCGCGGGGTGCATCGCGACATCGGCCAGTAGCGATACCATTTTGGGACCAAACTCCGACAGAACGTCGCCTGAGATGCTCGTCGTGTCCGGCCCAACGTTCACATCGACCGAACCTCCCATCGAGGCCGCTTGCTGCGCGACTTCTTGAGCAGACTTGCTCGTTGTGCCTTCCTTCATCAGGCTGGTAGTGAGATCGGCGAGCCAAACCTGGTTCTCGGCTTCGTTCAGATTGCCGGCGCGAACGCTCACAGCGATCATCACCTTCGGAATTGAGCCGTACGGCACCAGCGTGGCCTCGAGTCCGTTCGGCAGCGAGAACTTCTCCTGCTGCGGAACCTTGAATGGCTTAGGCGCGCTACCGGGAGGCGGTGATTGCTTCTTGGCCTGCGTCTCGTGCGCAGATGTGGCGCTCTCCTGTGCAGTTGCCGCGCAACACGCCAGAGCGAAGAACAATGTGCAGATCAGAGTGGTAATTCGGTTTCGCATGTCTCTCTCCTTCGCTCCTCAGTTTCCTGACTTGGTTGATTCCGCATTCTGCGTAGCGGCCCCGGGCTCGATGGCCAGCACTGTACGGTTTGACGGCCGCAGATATTCCTGCGCCGTCTTCTGAATTAGCGCCGGGGTGATCTTCCGGAATTGGGACTCGATGTCGTTTACCCGCGCCGGATTGTCGTCAAACAGAGCGAAGCTGGCGAGCATGTCGGCAAGTCCGAATCCGTTGAACTGGCTAAGCTGATCGTAGAAATCCGAGCGCAGTTTCACCATGGCACGGTCGAGAGTCTTTTGGTCAATTGGCTTACTGCGCAGCGGGTCGATCACGGAATCCATCGCGGCAAGAATGTCATCGTCCTTCACGTTGCTGTCGTGGAAGAGATACGCGGTCCAAAGCATTGGGCCGTTGTAGTCATACATGTTCCCCAACATGTTGATACCGCCTTCCACCGCGCCGGTCATGCCTTTCTTTTGCACCAGTTCCTCATGGAGCAGACTGTCGTCGCCCTCAAGGAGAATCTGATCGAGCAGGCCCATCGCGTAGTACTCGGGAGTGTTGCGACCAGGCATGTGATAAGCCACGGCGAGCGCCGGACGCTTCGCCTGCGGGTCAACTTTGCTGGCTTTTTTCTCTTTTTCCTGCCGCGGCTCTGTAAAATCCGGTTCTTTTACCTTTTTTGCGGCGGGAATATTGGCGAAGTACTTCTGGACCATCTTGCGGGCGTCAGCGGGATCGAAATCCCCGACCACCGCCAGCGCGGCGTTATTGGGAGCGTAGTAGGTCTTGAAGAACTGCTGCACATCGGGAAGCGTGGCAGCCTCGATGTCCTTCAGATCGCCGTAAAAGTTGTGAGCGTTATACCAGTTGGTGTTCGCATACTGCGGCATGTCGAGCCAGGGAAATCCGCCGTAAGGACGATTCAGAACGTTTACTTTTACTTCATTCCCGACGACTCCCTGCTGATTTTTGAGATTGTCTTCGTTTACATCGAGTCCGCGCATCCGATCGGCTTCGGCCCACAGCATGGTCTCCAGTTTGTTTGCGGGAACGATTTCAAAGTAGTTGGTGAAGTCAAATCGCGTGGATCCGTTCAGCGTCCCACCATTCTGCTGAACGAGCTTAATCATCTCCATCTTGCCCAGATTCTGCGAGCCCTGGAACATCATGTGCTCGAACAGGTGAGCGAATCCGGTGCGGTCGCGCGGCTCAACTCGAAAGCCAATCCGATAATAAACAGCAACGGCAACCGTGGGCGCCGAATGATCCGGCGAGAGCACGACCCGCAATCCGTTCGGCAGCTTGTAATAAAAGACGGGAACGGTAAAGCCACTGGTAGGTGTCGCCTTTGGCGCTGGCGGTGCGGCAAACGTTGAAACCGACATCAGCACAGCCGCAGCAAGCGCGGCGCCTGAATGCAGGAAAGTCCTCATGGGGTACCTCTCAAGGATGGAAGATGAAACTCGTTTACGAGCGCTAAACTTAAATGGATAGACAGAGACTTGCAAGCATAGACGGGACGAGTCGGCGTTCGTTAGCCAGTGACTGTCATTCCGAACGCCCGTTTTTGGCGGAGGAATCCCTACCAGCTGCAACAACGCCGATCGAGGTGACTCCCTGATACGATTGACGCGCGTTCGGCGCGTGAAACGGCGCCCATCCACGATTGCGGCGGGACTTTCGACGATGAAGAAAACAATTCCGAAAGGAAAGCCCGAACGAAGATCTGTTGGCGCTGCAAAGTCCGCCGCAAAGCATTCCACCCGCAACGGGGCATCGCGGGAGAAATATCCAATTCGCACCAATGCTCACGGCATCCCCGACTACCGACTCGAAATCCCGAATTTCCGGACGACCGAAGAATGGGTTGACGGGCAGTTCCGCTACAAAGTCGAAGGGGACCTCTCGGGCGAGCCCCCTCCGCTGCGCGAATCGAAATATCTGAACAAAGAACAGACGATCGAGATCTACCGCTACATGCTGCTCAATCGCAAGATGGAGCAGACGCTCGAAAATCTATTCAAGCAGCAGAAGGTCGTCGGCGGAGTTTATCTCGGACTAGGCCAGGAAGGATGCTCCTGCGCATCCGCCTATGCCTTGCGCGAGGGCGACTGGATTGGGCCAATGATCCGCAATCAGGGCGCACTGCTGGTACGAGGATTCAAACCTCGCGACGTGATGATGCAGTACATGGCGAAATCCGGCGCGCCAACCGGAGGGCGCGATGCCGGTTCCCACTTCGGGGACATCCAAAAGCGCCACATTGCCGCTCCGATCTCCATGCTTGGCGATCTGATTCCCGTTTTGGCCGGAGTTGCACTCGGTGCGAGGCTGCAAGGTAAGAACATCGCGTGTCTCACCTGGATCGGTGATGGCGGCCAATCGACCGGCCCAACATATGAGGGGTTCAACTTCGCCGCGGTGCAGAAGCTCGGCGTGATTCTGATCGTCGAAAATAATCTCTGGGCATACTCAACACCGGTTGATCGACAGGTTGCCTGCCGCGATCTCGCCGATCGTGCGATTGGGTACGGAGTGCCGGGAGCAATCATCGACGGCACTGATCCTAACCAGGTCTATGACTTGACCTACGAAGCCGCACAGCGCGTGTACCGCGGCGAAGGCCCGACGCTAATCGAGGCGAAGATGATGCGCATGCGTGGACACGCCATGCACGATGCCGCCGCCTACGTTCCAAAACAGTACTTCGAGTATTGGACGAAGCGCGATCCCATTGCACGCATGGAGAAATACCTGCTCGCCAAAGGATGGCTGATCGAGAGATCCAATCGCGAACTGATCGAGTCCGTGCAGCGCGAGATCGACGAGGATCGCGAAATTGCAGAAGCATCCCCGTATCCGGAAGGATCAACAGCGGACGAACGTGTATTCTGCGACAACGGCGTTGAGATTCCGTTTTTGTACGGCGGGCCAAAGGTGAAGAAGGTAGAGAAGGAGAAGCTAGCGGCGGCTAGCGACGTGGCGCATCTGCGCTAGCTCAGGAGCCACGGAGCCCTCGAATTCGATCTAGAAAATGGCCGATCTCTCAACAACAATGGCAAACGCTTTTCTCCGTGTCGCAGTGTCTCCGTGGTGAATTGACATGCCTACCTATCTCGAAGCAATCCGCGAAGGCATTTGGGAAGAGATGGAGCGCGATCCCGCTGTCTTCTGCATCGGCGAAGATATCGGCGTGTATGGCGGCGCGTTCAAAGTGACGGAAGGCTTCATTCATCATTTCGGCAGTGAGCGCGTGATCGACACTCCAATCGCCGAATCGGCAATTGTGAGTGCGGCGTTCGGGGCGTCGCTCACGGGGATGCGTCCTGTGGCCGAGTTCCAGTTCATGGACTTCATCAGTTGCGCGCACAACCAGATCGTCAACATGGTGGCAAAGGCCAACTATCGCTGGAATGCTCCAGCGCCGCTGGTGCTTCGCGGACCGTCGGGCGGAGGAGTGAGCGGAGGCCCGTTTCACTCGCAGAATCCTGAAACGTACTACGCGCACACGCCCGGATTAAAAGTGATTTGTCCCGCTACAGCACGCGATGCTAAAGGCTTAATCAAAGCAGCGATTCGCGATAACAATCCGTGTCTCTTCTTCGAGCACAAATTTCTGTATCGCCGCATTAAAGAAGACCTGCCCGCCGAGGATTACACCGTCGAAATCGGGAAGGCACGGCTTCATCGCCAAGGACGCGATGTGAGCCTAATTACCTACGCCGCGATGGTTTACGTCGCGCAGGAAGCTGCAGACATCCTCGCGAAAGAGGGAATTGAACTGGAAATCCTCGACTTACGCACGATCGCGCCGCTCGACAAAGAGGCCATCGCGAACACGGTGAAGAAGACGAACCGCGTGGTTATTCTCCACGAAGATACGAAGACAGGCGGCATCGCGGGAGAGATTGCAGCAGTAATCAATGAACTCGCGTTCGATGATCTCGACGCACCGATCGCGCGCATCGCATCACTCGATACGCCGGTCCCCTTCTCACCGCCGCTGGAGAAATTCTTCCTTCCCAAAATGGAAGACGTAGTGAGAGAGGCGCGACGGCTGAAGTCGTACTAGAAGGCGGACTCAAGAGGCGTCGCTTGCACGTTTCTTATGCCGTTGTCCCTTCCATATACTTCGTGTCCGATCACATTCAGCTTCTCTTCAGCTCTGCTGTTGGGACAGTTGCGCACTCTTGCAAGCACGGGAACGTCACGGGCGAGCGATTCCAACACAGATACACTGGCGCGGTTCCTCGGCGCTTTGGCTATCCTTCTCGGCGCTGTTCTTCGGGTCGGAGCGGTGCGCATCATCGTGGTGATGCTCGGATCAGACTGTCTGAGGAGCCACGGCTGCCAGCGCTCGGGCCTTCTCCGTCCATTGAAGACTGCTGCTGATTGCATGAAGAACGTCGTCAGGCCGCTCGACTACCTGCCACATCTGCAAATGCTGCGGATTCATGAAGCGCTCTTGGACGCACCGCTCAAGCAATGCAATGCAAGGATCAAAAAACCTTCGAATGTTTACCAGCACGATCGGGTTGAGATAGATTGCAAGTCGCTTCAGCGTAATGGTTTCAAACAATTCTTCCAACGTTCCACATCCGCCCGGAAGCGCTATGACAGCATTGCTGCCGGTGAGCATGAGGTGCTTGCGCTCGCGCATGTTCTCGACAACTCGCAACTCGGTGAGCTGACGGTGCGACCACTCCAGCTCCTGCATAAATCGCGGCATGATCCCGATGACTTTTCCACCGTTCGCGAGTGCACCGTTGGCAACTTGTCCCATTAAGCCCAGCGCGCCGCCTCCATAGACGATCTCGATGGAATTGCGCGCGAGAATTTCCCCCAGGCGATGCGCCGCTTGCATGTACTCGGGATGGCAGTACTCGCTGGAGGCGCAGTAAACACAAACTCGAGACATAAATACATCATTCCATGTTTTTAGCCGCGAGCGCCAGAACGTGCCGGAGGTTGCGCTTGAATATCTGGAGATCGCTGGAGCTACAGAAACTCTGAGCGAGTTGCATGAATACGCCCTGCGCCAGCAAATCTTTTTTCTGCATCGCGTGTTTACATTGCTGCGTCTAACTTTTCACGCCGCGTCATGAAGTCGATCACTCGAGAAGAGCTGAAGCAGGCGATCGATCGGGGGGACGTCATCCTTATCGATGCGCGATCGCCGGAAAAATTTCTGAAGTCACATTTGCCTGCCGCAGTAAACATTCCTGCGGGACAGGCCGCCGAATTGGCAGCGCGTTCAATTCCCGACAAAAATGCGGCCGTCGTCACCTATTGCGTAAATTTCACCTGGAAACTTTCAGAGCAACTCGCGCGAGAGTTGCAGGCGCTCGGATATCAGGATGTCCGGATCTACGAAGAGGGTCGTCAGGACTGGATGAATGCAGGGCTGCCGCTGGAAGGGAGCGCTCCGTACGAGGCTGTGCCGCGATTCCAACCCAGTGCTACCGAAGCGGAAGCTCAGGAACGATTGAGACAGGTGAGTTAGGTCGAACACTGTAAGCACACATCAGAAGCATGACTGGAAAACCTTTGTTCCATTCTGGAACAACTCACACCTTCAACTCTCTCCTACTCTCTTGATCTACTCCCGCTATGAATTGGCGTAGGTTGTCGCGCCAGTAATTTGCGAGCACCACTTCATCCAACCAAGCTGCGGAAATCTTCTTCACACAAGTATCAGCACGCAGAAGAAGCTCACTTTGCATTCATAACCTTTTACTCAGGGCCGAACCTTGGTTGCCGATTTGTCTGTACTTATCGCCGGACTATTTTTAGGCGATCTTTTTTACTTTTTTCGCGTGGGCAGCAGGGCTGAGCGCTGGCTGCGGCGGCTCGCGAATCGCAGGAAGCTTGCGGTAGTTCTATGCGCAGCTCTGGCGATGGTTCCGCGTGCGCTCCTGCTGCCCATCATGCCAATTCCCAAGCCGCAGATCGTCGACGAGTTCAGCTACATTCTCGGCGCGCAGACCCTGGCTGAAGGACGGCTCACCAACCCGGTTCATCCACTCTGGCAGCACTTCGAGAGTTTCCACATCAACATGGTGCCGACATACGAATCGCAATACGAGCCGGCACCAAGCGCATTTATGGCTGTCGGTCTCGTTTTGGGAAATAACTGCTGGTGGGGCGTATGGCTGGCCACCGGACTCATGTGCGCGGCAATCTGCTGGGCGCTGCGGCCGCTCATAGGAAACGTGTATGCATTGCTGGCGGGTCTCTATGTCGTCCTGAAGTACAGCATCGGGACTCAATACAGCGACTCGTACTGGGGAGGGTCTGTTTGCGCACTCGGCGGGGCACTGGCTCTCGGCGCATTTGCGCGAATTTTGCAAACCCGCTCGCCGAAGTGGGTGCCCTGGCTGATTCTCGGAGTGGGAATTCTCGCCACTAGTCGTCCATATGAAGGGTTTCTTTTCTCGCTTCCGCTCGGGCTGGGCCTTTTGATCTGGGTAGTCAGAACTCGAAACTACATTCGGATTCTCGCTCCTGCTGCTGCGCTTACCGTCGTGCTGGGCGCCTGGATGGCTTACTTCAACTATCGCGGCACCGGACGCGCGACTGAGATGCCGTACACGGCGAATTTCGAGCAATATCACTTTGTGCGGCCCTTTATCGGAACGGGAATGAAACCGTTTCCGCACTACAACAACTACCAAATGGCCAAGCTGTTCTGGGACTGGGAGGGCACGCCAGGGCGTCTTGCGAAAACGTGGGGCGGAATCCGGAAGATCGAAACAACCAAATTTCACTTCTACTATCGCGAGCACTTCGCGCCATTGCTGATCCTTGCATTTGTTGGTTGCTACTTTTGTTTCCGTCGTGAAGACCGGAGCTATCTCGGCTTCACCTTCCTCCTGGTATTGATCGGGCTGTTTGCGGTCGTATGGTGGCCGCTCTCGTCCTATCCGGCGCCCCTGCTGGTGAGTTTCTACGGCCTCGCGTTCCTCGGCATTCGCTTTCTGGGAACCGCACGGCCACGCAATTTCCGACTCGGCCCATATTGGGCTCGCGGACTCGTAGTTGCTGTACTCATCACACCGGCGATCAACATCCCTCATGAGATTCACAAGCCGAGCAAGATTCATTATCCGATGCCGTGGAACGAAGATCGCCAGCGGGTAATCGATCAACTCGAAGCAAAGCCGGAGAGGTCGCTCGTGCTGGTCAGTTATGCCCCGATGCACGATCCGGCAAAAGAGTGGGTCTACAACACGCCCGACATCGATTCGCAAAAAGTGATCCTCGCTCGCGCGCTCGGCGCCGAGAAAGATTGCAATCTCGTCCACTACTACCAGGACCGAAAAATCTGGTTTGTCGATGTCGGCCTGGATCCTTGGCCGGAGCTTCGCTCTGCCGACGCTCTGGTCTCATACTGCAACGCAAGTCCCGAATTGAGAGCCAATCTTATCGTCCCTGGGGAATTACCGTGAATCATCGGCCTAAAACTGCTGTCATTATCGGCGCCGGTCCTGCTGGATTAACCGCCGCTTTCGAACTTTTGCGCAACAGCGACATCAAACCCATTGTTCTCGAAAAAAGCGGCCAGATGGGCGGGATTTCGCGCACGGTGAACTATAAAGGCAACCGCATCGACATCGGCGGACACCGCTTTTTCTCGAAGAGCGATCGCGTTATGAACTGGTGGTTCGAGCACATGCCGCTCGAGACCGCTGTGTCCCAAAACGGAAATGGAAGTGGTCACGCAAGGCAGCCAATTGAGATCACGTATCAGAGGCAACGCCGCGAACTGGCCGGCTGCAATGGCAATAGTAATGGATGCCACCCAGACGAAGTGATGCTTGTTCGACGCCGCAAATCGCGGATTTACTTTTTGCGCACCTTCTTCGACTATCCCATCACGCTAAGCGCCGACACACTGCGGAAGCTTGGTCCAATGCGAACGATGCGGATTGGTCTCAGCTACATGCGCAGCGCGGCAATGCCGATCAAGAATGTTGAGAACCTGGAGCAGTTCTTCATCAACCGCTTCGGACGCGAACTCTACCACACCTTCTTCAAGTCCTACACCGAGAAAGTCTGGGGAGTGTCCTGCGACCAAATCAGCGCCGAATGGGGCGAACAGCGCATTAAAGGTCTTTCGATCAAGAAGACGCTTCAGCACATCATCCAAAAACAGCTGCAGAGCCGCAAGCAAAAGGACATTTCGCAAAAGGAAACCGAAACATCACTGATCGAGCAATTCCTCTATCCCAAGTACGGTCCAGGACAAATGTGGGAAGCCGTCGCACGAAAAGTAAAAGCAATGGGCGGCGAGATCATCACAAATTTCAGCGTTACCAGCCTTCATTGCCGTGGCTACAAAGTCGTGGCCATGTCGGGTGTCGATGCCTCGGGCCAGGAGCGCCGGCTCGATGGAGATTATTTCTTTTCGACAATGCCCATTAAGGAACTCGTACGTTCTCTCGATGTTCCCGTTCCCGCAAACGTCCGCCAGGTGAGCGATGCACTTCAGTATCGCGACTTCATCACCGTAGGCCTTCTGCTGAAAAAGATGAAGGTAAAGGAGAACAACCAGAACCTGGTGGAAGACAACTGGATTTACATCCAGGAACCTGATGTGAAAGCCGGCAGGCTGCAGATCTTCAACAACTGGAGTCCGCATCTTGTTTCAAATCAGGAAAACGTCTGGGTCGGCGTTGAGTACTTCTGCTATGAAGGCGACGAGCTCTGGAGCAAATCGTCCGAGGAAATGGCTCAGTTCGCTGCGATGGAACTCGACAAGATCGGCATCATCGACAGGAACGATGTAATCGATTCCACCGTCATTAAAATGCCGAAAACATATCCAGCGTACTTCGGCGCCTATGCGCGCTTCGACGAAGTCCGCGAATACATCGACAAATTCGAGAATCTGTTCTTAGTCGGACGCAACGGAATGCATCGTTACAACAACCAGGACCACTCGATGCTGACTGCGATGGAGGCGGTGAACAATATCCTGATCGGCCGCAAGGACAAATCGAACATCTGGGAAGTCAATACAGAAGCGGAATACCACGAAGAGAAGCAGGCGCCGCAACACGAAGAGAGAAAAGTCGCGTAGCGAAAGTGATCATGAGGAACACTCGCGCGCAGATCGCAGTCCTGCGTTATTGAGTCTTCCTCTTGACGCGCAGGATTGATGATCAGTCCTCGAAGATAACAATTGCCATCGCCTGGCTCTCGGTGTGAGTCACCGACAAGAACATACGCCGAACTCCCGTCTGTTCAGCGATTTCTGCAGCCGCGCCGTGAAGGCGAAGGACAGGACGTCCTCCCGGCGCGTGTCCAACCTCAATGCTCGTCCACGTAACGCCGCGACTGGCTCCAGTACCGAGAGCTTTCATCGCGGCCTCTTTGGCGGCAAAGCGCGCTGCGAATCGCTCGACAGAATTCTTCTTACTGCGGCAGTAGCGAATCTCTTCTCTGGTAAAAACGCGCTCGACAAAACGATCTCCGAAGCGCGCAAGTGATGCCCCGATGCGGGCAACCTCGCAGATGTCGACTCCGGTGCCGAGAATCATGCTACGCCTGAAAACTCCTACGGGATGGGCGCCACCGCGATATTCTGATCTACTGGTTTACGCCGCTGGCCAGAAAGCCGCCATCCACACACAGGACTTCTCCAGTCACAAAGCTGGCCGCTTCCGATGCGAGAAACACGGCAGCTCCAGCAAGCTCTTCAACTTTCCCGAAGCGTCGCATAGGCGTACGCGCGAGGAATTCTTTTCCGCGGGCTGTCTCATCGAGCAGCTTTTCATTCAGCGGAGTTCGGAAGACGCCCGGAGCAATCGCATTCACGCAGACGCCATGCGGAGCCCACTCAACGGCCATTGATTTGGTGAGCGATGCGACTCCGGCTTTACTTGCCGCGTAGGCCGCAACTTCGAAGAGAGCGACGAACGAACTCAACGAAGCAATGTTGATGATGCGGCCATACCTGCGCTCGATCATGTGTCGACCGAAAATCTGGCAGGCGCGGAGCACGCCTGTGAGATTCGTCTCCATGATGTCGTTCCATTCCGATTCGGGAACATCGATGGTTGGCGTGCGTTTCGTCTTTCCAGCGGAATTCACCAAAATATCCACTTTCCCAAAGGCGGAAACAGACTTCTGCAGCACTTGCTCCAGCGATTTGCGGTCCGCCACATCGGAAATCACGCGGAGAGACTTGCGTCCGCGCTGCTCGATCTCTTTTGCTGTAGATTCAACCTGCTCGGAACGGCGCGAAGTGGGAACCACGTCGGCGCCGGCCTCGGCCAGACCATGGGCGATCGCGCGCCCAATACCCGACGTTCCGCCAATCACCACCGCCACTCTTCCGCTCAAATCCAGCGGACGAAATGCCATTCTGCCCTTCCTACGCTCTAGCTGTTGTTCTTACCAGGGAGACACTACGCTCACCAGGCAATGTAAAGGTTTCGGATTTCGAGTTTCAGGTTTCGGCAAAGTCTTAATCCGGCATGGCTGCCCAAATTGGGCTTTGCCGAAACCTGAAACCAGAAACTCGAAACGCTTCTTTGCTCTCTTACCAATTCCACATCGTGCCATCGAGCTTGCGATTTACCGGCAGATACGCGCGCTCATATGGAAACTTCTCGGCCAACTTCTCGTTGTAATCCACTCCCAACCCGGGCTTCTCGCCCGGATGCAGATATCCCTTCTCGAAGTAGTACTCATGCGGGAAGACCTCGTCGGTCTCTTTGGTATGGCGCATGTATTCCTGAATTCCGAAATTGGGAATTGAGATATCGAAGTGCAGCGCTGCCGCCATGGTGACCGGAGAAAGATCCGTCGCGCCATGGCAGCCCGTCTGCACGTGATACATATCCGCAAAGGCAGCGACTTTCTTCAGGTTCGTGATGCCGCCTCCGTGGACCACAGTCATGCGAAGGTAATCGATCAGCTGTTCCGAAATGAGAATGTTTGTATCCCACACGCTGTCGAAGATCTCGCCCAACGCGATCGGCGTCGTCGTGTGCTGGCGGACGATGCGGAATCCTTCCTGCAGTTCGGCAGGCACAGCATCTTCGAGCCAGAAGAGATGATATGGCTCGAGCTCCTTCCCTAAACGACCCGCCTGGATCGGTGTGAGCCGGTGATGCGCATCATGGAGAAGGTGAACGTCGTCTCCGTATTTCACGCGGAGCGCTTCGAAGAGCTTCGGAACATGCAACAGATATTTCTCGCTCGACCAGAAGTTCTCCGGAGGCAGTCCTTTTTCCGCGGGCTCATAGAACAGCTTGCCGCGTCCGACGCCATACGTGCTCTGCAATCCAGGAATGCCCGACTGCGCGCGCACGGCGAGATATCCCTGCTCGATGTATTTCCCGACCTCATCCACGGTCTCGCTGATGTCTCGCCCATTCGCGTGCCCGTACACCATCACGCCCATGCGGCTCTTGCCGCCGAGCAGGTTGTACACGGGAGTGTTGAGGGCCTTGCCCTTGATGTCCCAGAGCGCCATATCGACGGCGGCGATGGCACTCATCGTCACCGGACCACGACGCCAATAGGCGCCGCGATAGAAGTACTGCCAGATGTCTTCCGTCTGGGATGGATCGCGCCCGATCAGGCAAGGAATGACGTGATCGGTCAGATAGCTCGCAACGGCCAGTTCGCGTCCGTTCAGAGTGGCGTCGCCAAGGCCATAGAGACCCTCGTCGGTATAAATCTTCAGCGTGACAAAATTTCTTCCCGGCGAGCAGACGAAGACCTTCGCGTCTTTAATCTTCATTCGCCGGTCCCGACTTTCTGATCCAATCTTTTCTCCATAGTTCGTTTGGGAAGCGAGTTCTACCGCACCACTCGCGCGCTGCCGCCCTTCATCAACTTCTCCACTTCCGAAAGCGTAGCCATTGTAGTGTCTCCGGGCGTAGTCATGGCGAGCGCGCCGTGCGCTGCCCCGCACTCGACAGCCCATTGCGGACCGCGATTCATCAGGAATCCGTAAATCAATCCCGAGGCAAAAGAATCGCCGCCGCCGATGCGATCGTATATCTCGAGATCCTCTCGAGTGGTCGAGCGATAAAGATGGCCGTCGTAGTAGCAGACCGCTCCCCAATCATTGATGCTTGCGGTCTTGGCATTGCGCAGCGTCGTAGCTACGCATTTCAAATTGGGAAATTGTGAAATCACACGCTCGATCATGCGCCGGAAGTTCTCGACGTCGAGCTTCGAAAGATTCTCATCCACGCCTTCGACCTCGAATCCCAGCGCAGCGGTGAAGTCCTCTTCGTTGCCGATGAGAACGTCAACGAGTTGTACGAGTTCGCGATTCACCTCGGTGGCTCGCTTCTTGCCGCCGATAGCCTTCCACAGCGACTCACGGTAATTCAAATCGTAAGAAATGACCGTGCCGTTTGCCTTCGCCGCCTGCATTGCGTCCTTAGCCACAGCAGGCGTGCTTTCCGACAAAGCAGCGAAAATTCCACCAGTGTGAAACCAGCGCGAGCCTTCTGTTTTGAAGATCTTGTTCCAATCGATGTCGCTGGCCTTAAGCTGTGAAGCTGCTGTGTGCCCGCGATCGGAGCAGCCAACTGCGCCACGCACGCCAAAGCCGCGTTCAGTAAAGTTCAGACCGTTGCGCACCGTGCGGCCCACGCCGTCGTACGGAACCCACTTCACATGCGACTGATCGACGCCGCCCTGATAGATCAAATCCTGCACCAGACGGCCAACCGGATTATCGGCGAAGGCCGTAACGACGGCCGTGTCCATGCCGAAGCAGCGGCGCAGCCCGCGCGCAACGTTGTACTCGCCACCGCCTTCCCAAACGCGGAAGCTGCGCGTGGTGGCAATACGCGAGTCCCAGGGATCAAGCCGGAGCATCACCTCGCCCAGGCTCACCAGGTCCCACCTACACTCCGGTTTTGCTTTGATTGTGAGTGACGGCATTCGTTGTTTTGCGTTCGACTACGGATTGGCGCGGCGAGCCAGCGCAGGCCGGCTCTGCGGCGGAGGCACGCTCTTGGTCTGCTTCGGCGCCGGAGCCGGCTCGGCGAATCCCAACTGCCGCGAAATGTCCCGGCACGTTGCCGCCAGCGCAGTCCCGATTTCGCGCTCCTGCTTTTGAATGCGCACTGAAGGACCGGAAATGCTCATCGCTCCAATCGAGACTCCGCCTTCGTTCAGAATCGGCGCTCCAATGCATGCGACGCCCGGCTCGTTCTCTTCCTGATCGGTCGCGTACCCGCGCCGCTTCACGATTTCCATTTCGGCACGCATCTTGCGCAACTCCGAAGGCGTGAGCGTATCGAAGACCTCATCGAGATCGTGCTCGGCGGCGTACGCCAGAAGAGCTTTTCCCAAAGAGGTATTCGCGATCGGCATGCGGCTGCCGACCATCGCTGACATGCGAAACGGACGCGAGCTCTCCAGCAAATCGATGTAGAGGACCTCGCCATTGTGCAGCACCGCGAGATTCACGGTTTCGTTGAAGCGTTGCTGCAGCTTGCGCATGTGGTTCTGCGCGATCTGCTTCAGGTCGCGGCGCAGATTGGAAGCGTGCTCGAAGAGCTTGAGCCCGAGCTTGTAGCGATGTCCATCGGATGCGCGCTCAACATAACCGCGTTCGCAAAGCGTGTACAGCAAACGAAACGCCCGGCTCTTGTTGAGTGAAACGCGCTTGGAAATTTCACTGAGCTGCAGCTCTTCGCCGTCCTGAAAAACTTCGAGTACGTCGAGCGCTTTTACCACGGCTTCCACTACATATTTGTCGTCAGATTCTTTGGGTAACTTCATAGGAGGTTTTGACTCACAAAACTTTATTCCATTGTACGAAGCAAGGAGAGCATTCTCAAAGAAGGCGCCGGCGATTGTCAACAAAGACTTGTCATTCCCCAAGCAGTACAACGAAATCCTGAACCCCATTTCGCAATATGAAATGGACACGCGGAAAACACGGCATTTAGCGGGTAAAACTTCCATCGTGAGAGAGGTTTTTGTTTTACTAACGAGTCGTGCTGTCGCGAGGGTCGTGCTGTCGCGAGATTACAGAGTTCAACAACAGCCACCACAACAGAGCAATCGATGCGACTCGTAAGTTTTAAACACAGCGGACACACTGGCGCCGGCATTCTCAGCGGCAGCGGAGTTTTCCCACTAGCGGACGTTGGTTACGATGACGCGGTTTCTTTCATCGCAGCCGGCCGCGATGTACATCAGCACGTGAAGCATGTCGCGGCCAGCGCTTCAAAGCGCGATCTGATACCGCTCGAATCCTTGCACCTCACCGCTCCCATTCCGCGTCCGCAGAAGATTCTCTGCATCGGGCTCAACTATCGCGACCACGCCATCGAGTCGAAGATGGAGATTCCATCGGTACCGACGGTTTTTGCGAAGTTCTCGAATGCAGTGATCGGACCAGGCGAACCGATCGTGCTCTCCGCGACACAGAAGCCCGACTATGAAGCCGAGTTCGCGGTCGTAATCGGCAAGCGCGCGAAGCGCGTATCGACCTCGAACTGGCAGGATTATGTCTTCGGCTACACCATTGTGAATGACGTAAGCGCGCGCGATGTGCAGCTCGCCACCTCGCAATGGACGCTGGGCAAGAGCTTCGACACATTCGCGCCGATCGGTCCGCACATCGTGACCGCAGACGAAGTTCCCGATCCGCACGCACTCGACATTCGTCTTAGCATCGGCAGCGAAACGCTGCAGCACTCCAATACGCGCGAACTGATATTCCGCATTCCGGAATTGATCGAATACCTTTCGCGCGGGATGACGCTCGAACCCGGCGACATCATCAGCACTGGAACACCGGCGGGAGTTGGGCTAGGCCGTAACCCGCAGCGCTGGCTGCGCGCCGGAGAAGAGATCGTGATCGAGATCGAGAAGATCGGCACGCTGCGCAATCCCGTGGTGGCGGATCAATCGAGGAACTGATGCGGTTTCAGATGGGCAACGTGGAGCCGGCAGCCCTCGGCCGGTTTTTTGGTTTCATCTTGTCATTCCGAACGCCAGGTTTTGGCGAAGGAATCTCTATGAACTTATACAAACGATGGTTGTGATGTGGTAAGGGATTCCTCTCTCCTGCCCGCGCGAACAGCACGCGCGAGCATCCGCTCGGAATGACAATGCGAAAACTAAACACCCGGCCTCGAGGGCGGCCGGCTCCACGTTAGAGTTACGATGACCTTGGCATGAGCTCCGCCGTTGGCACACAACACGATTTGATCGCCAAGTTCGAAGCCGCAGCACGTTCCGCCGCGGCGACGGTGGAGCGCGTGCCGGCGGCAGCCGGCGCGCTCGCGTCCGCTGTACCACGAATGGCAAAGGGCCGCATCGCTATCGCCGACCCACTCGATTTGCCTGCCGAGCTGTTCGCCGAAGTCTATCGCTTGCCGGGCATCGTCACTGCTCGTTCCAAAGCGGAACTCGCGGCCTGCGATGTGGGAATCACCGACGCCTTCGCTGCGGTCGCGCGCACCGGATCAGTATGCGTGACCGTCGATCATGCATACTCTGGCGCGATCAGCCTGCTTGCTCGGCTGCACATTGCGGTCGTCGCTGCCGCAACCATCGTCGAACGGCCGGCGGAGATCTTCGATCCCAACCGCTTCGGCGGCAAAGGGCTCACCCGCAATTTCGTCTTCATCACCGGGCCGAGCGCTACAGCCGACATGGGACCGCTGGTGCGCGGCGTACATGGCCCGCACAAGCTGCACGTGATTATTCTGGAGTAGAAGTGTCCACACCTGCTGCCGCCATTTCGCCGCGATCGGTCGCCGACAAAAGCCAGAAGTCGGCGATGCTAAAAGCCATTCGCATGGCTCTCGACATCGAGAGCCCGGCGGTGCGGCATAACACACAGACGTTCAACAACGGACGCTATGAAGCAGTCGCCGTCATTCCCGACTACAACGCGCTCAAAGATCGCGCGCGAGCCATTAAAGAAGATGCGATCGCGCGCCTGCCCCAGCTTCTCGCGCAGGTAGAGGCGAGCGTGAAGCGCAACGGCGGCCACTTCTTTCTGGCAAAGGACGGAAACGAAGCTTCGCGCTACATCACGCAAGTCTGCTGCGAGCACCAGGTTCGGCTGCTGGTGAAGGGCAAGAGCATGACCTCGGAAGAGGTCCATCTCAACCATCACCTCGAAGCAGCGGGAATCGAAGTCGCCGAAACCGATCTTGCGGAATTCATTCTGCAGATCGCAGACGAGCAGCCCTCGCACGTCGTAGGGCCGGCGATTCACTACAGCCGCGAACGCATCACGGCGCTGTTTAAGCGCAGGTTCCAGACCGATTCGCCGCTCGATACCGGCGAAGAGCTCACGCGCTTCGCCCGCGAGATTCTTCGTCAGAAGTTCCTCAACGCCGATGCCGGCGTCTCCGGCGCCAACTTCGTCACTGCCGATACGGGAAGCATTGTCTTGGTCGAAAGCGAAGGCAACATTCGCCTCACATCGTATGTGCCGCCGCTGCACATCGCGATCGCCGGAGTCGAGAAGGTCCTTCCATCGCGCCGCGATCTCGCGATCTTTCTCGAGCTGCTTGCGCCGAGTTCCACGGGCCAAGGCCTAACCTCGTACACCAGCGTCCTCACTCCTCCGCTCACCGCCGCGCCGGTGCTGTCCGACCGTCCAGGCGCGAAGCGCGAGTTCCATCTGGTCCTCATCGATAACGGCCGCATGCGCATGCGCGAAGACGCCGTGCTGCACGAAGCTCTCTACTGCATTCGCTGCGCCGCATGCCTGAACTCGTGCGCGAACTTCCAGACCGTAGGCGGACACGCCTTTGGAGGTGAGACGTACTCAGGCGGCATTGGCGGCTCGTGGGAGGCAGGCACAAATGATCTGCTCAAAGCGCGCTTCAACGAACTCTGCACCGGATGCACGCGCTGCGTGAATCAGTGCCCGGTGCGCATCGATATTCCATGGCTCAATTCGAATCTGCGCGAGCGCATCAACCAGATCGACGCTGCGGCCTCTGCCGGTTTCCTGCAAAAGGCTCTCAGCGCGGAAGCCGCCGATAAAGCCACGGTAGCAAAGATCTTCTTCGGCCGTTATGACCTTTTTGGGAAATGGGGATCACGCCTTGCTCCGCTTTCCAACTGGATGAACGAGCTGCCCGGCAGCCGCGCGATGATGGAGCGCATCGCCGGAGTCGATCAGAGGCGCCAACTCCCGCCCTTCGCTTCACAAACTCTGGTCCAAGCCGCTCGCAAGCTTCCGCCGGCAAAAGCTCCAGCTCATCGCGGACGCATCGCGCTATTTCCTGACATCTTTACCAACTACGGCTCTCCCGAAAGGGGAATCGCCGTCATCGAAGTCTTCCGCGCAGTCGGCCTCGACGTAGTGCTGACCGAAGTCTCAGCCGACGGACGCGCTTCACTCTCGCAAGGACTGATTCAAACCGCCAGGAAGCAGGCGCAACAGACGAGCGAGATTCTGCTGAAGTACATCCGCGAAGGCCGCGAGATCGTGGTAATCGAACCGAGCGCGCTGGCGATGTTCCGCCTCGACAACCGCCACTTCCTCGATCGCAATGCGTTCGAGGAAATCCGCGCCCACAGCTTCGAAGCCGTCGAGTACCTGTGGCGCATGCTGCAGGAGCGCAATCTCGAGGCCGCCGACTTCTTCCCCGCCTCAAGCCATCCACTGGGAACGAGGCTCTTCTACCACAGCCACTGCCAGCAAAAAACCATCAGCGCAGCCGAACCGACAGAAGCCCTGCTCCGCGCCGCCGGATTCGACGTAACCACCTCCCGAGTTGAGTGCTGCGGCATGGCCGGCAGTTTCGGCTACAAAAAGGACTACTACGAACTGAGCATGGCTGTCGGAGAAGACCTCTTCAATCAGGTAAGAGCTGCGGAAGCGGATGGAGCGCGAACACTCGTAGCTACAGGCATCTCGTGTCAGGAACAGCTTCACGCCGGGCTGCAGCGGACGGTGTTCCATCCGATGGAATTACTCGGCGCAATCATAAAGGCTTAATAAAAAGGGCGCTGGATTCTCCAGCGCCCGAGTACTTTTCTAAATGGTGCCTGGCTAGAAGTTCACCTTCAGCGCCAACTGAATGTTGCGAGGATCGCGGGCATTCAAAATCTGATCGTATGCGCTGCTGTTCAACGACGTGCTCAGCCCGCTGATTGGCGCACCTTCCGCAAAATTCGTGTGGTTGGTGGCATTGAAGAACTCAGCACGGAACTGCGTGTTCACGCGCTCCGTAATTTTGAAGTTCTTGAAGACCGAGGAATCCCAGCGGAAAATTCCTGGGCCCTGGATTTGACCACGCCTCGCGCTGCCCTGCCGCAGAGGGGGAACAAACCCAGGTGTGTTTGTGGGTGAGCACTTCGGATTGGCAGCAGTACAACCCGTGTAGGCAAACGCCGCCGGGTTGAACCACTGCGACACCGTGTTCGGCGCGCCGATGTTGGGATCGGCGATTTGGTCAGGTGGATCGCCCGCCCAGGTATTACCGCAGGTGCCGAGGCCGAGGTAATCCTCGTTGCAGCTTACGGTGCTGAAATCGTAGTGGATGCCAGTGCTCCAATTCACGACGCCCGAGAGCTCCCAACCTCCCAACGCGTGGCCGATGATGCCGTGCTGATTTCTGAAGAATGGCAGGTTGTACACGTAAGTTGCGCTGAACACATGTCGGCGATCGAACACCGAATTGCCCCAATCGCGCTTGAGGTTGTAGGTGTTCTCGGCGCCGCGGAAGTTTTCCGATGCATCCGTCAGATCATGCGACCAGGTGTAATTCAGCACGATCTGTGAGCTGTCAGTAAACCTCTTTTGGAACTGAGCCTGCAGACCGTTGTAAGAGGAAGTGAAAGCCGAAGTCCATTCGTTAATCGCATCAAATCCGCGATATGGGCGGACGTAGTTGAGCATGCGCCACTGCGATGCCTGGAAATAGCATTCCGATCCGGCCGGGTACTGCGAGCAGTATCCCGGAATATTCTGGAACGCGAGCGGCTGAGGCATATTGACGTCGACGCCGCCCATCAGGTGCCGCCCGAGATTGCCGTAGTAACCGATATCAATCATCGTGCTGCTGCTGAGCTGCTGCTGAACATCCAGATCGAAGCTCTCGGTGTAGGGAAGCTTCCAGAAAAGCGGGTTTGGTCCATAGATGAATGGTGGAGTAGTAGTCGTGGTTGCTGTCAACGAACCTGCTACGACCGCCGGATTTGAGAGGCTCGTGTTCGTGAACGCTCCCGCCGACGGGGAGACCCCGGGGTTGGAAGTTTGGCTGTAGAGCTGGTTGTCTATGGAGTTGGTTCCATAGAACAGACCGAATCCACCGCGAATGCTGGTTTTGCCGGCCGACGTCGGATCCCAGGCAAAGCCGAAGCGCGGCGCAATGTTCTTCCAGAGCGTGGCCGAGACAGCCTGCCCCCATGGTGAGTTCTTTCCTGTCTGAATGTATCCCGGCAGCGTGCGCGGATCGATGGCGCTGAAGTATTTGCCGGTCGCGGGATTAATGGCGGGAGCCTTCGAGGCATCGTAAAGCTGCGGATCGAAGGTGCTGGTCAGGTTGTTCGTAGATTGCGGCGCGCCATAGATGGTCCAGCGCACACCGTAATCGACAGTGAAATTGGGACGCATGCGCCACTCATCCTGGGCAAAGGCTTCGACCATCTTCTCGTTGTAGAGATATGGCAGAGCCTGCTGCGCCTCGGAGAACGAAACCACGTTGCCGACCAGGAAATTCGCCCATGCCTGTTCCGGCGTATTGTCAGCCGTAGCACAGTTTGCCGGCGAGATCCCGGTCACGCAGTTGGCGCGATTATTGATGCTGAAGCTGGGGTAGTTGGGTCCTCTTTCGTTGTGATCGTAGTAGTTGAAACTGCCGCCAAACTTCAACGAGTGCGGTCCCACGATCTTGGTCAGCGTGTCGAACGCGGTCTGATCCCTGTCGTAGGAGTAGTAAGGGCCGGTCGCCGAAATTCCCTGCATGCCGGTAATCGAGACTGATGGAACCACGTGGGAGACGGTGGCGAAAGGCAACGTCGGTTTGATATCCGGCGAGTTGGCTTGCAAGGCCAGGCCGATTGCATCGCTGGTAATGCCGCCCCACGAGTAGTTGTAGCCGGCATCGTTCAACAAAGTCGGCGAGAGCGTTGCCGTCGCGTGGGCAGCAAAGATGTGCGCCGGCGTGTTGCTCTGTGTTGTCGCTACATCGGGTAGCGCATAGCTGCCGTTATACAAACCGGCTGCCTCCTGCGTCGGAATGGAGTCATCGGAGTAACGGGCAAAGACCGCGAGCCGAGTACCAAAGTTGTGATCGAGTCGGGCGGCTTCTTCACGATAGTAGTAGAGATTCTTCCCGGTGCCGATAAGACCGCAGAGCTGACCCGGGCAGGCTTTTAACGTGACGTTGGGTGCCGGAAGCTTTGAATAAATATCCTTCACATAAGCTGCGGCAACCGGATTGATGCTGCCGACTGTGTTCGACGTCGAAGTGCACTGAGGATTGCCGGTGGTGGGGTCGTAGCTATATGACACACAAACCGGGAACGGGAGCGTGCCGCCCATTTCGGCCGTAGTCGGCAACTCAGCACTCTGTGGGAAGGTCGGATAAATAATGAAGTGGCGCCACTCCTGAGAATAGAAGAAAAACGTATTGTCTTTCTTGATGGGGCCACCGATGGTGAAACCCCAGTCGTTCCAGCGCAACGGCGGACGCGGTTGTTTGGCGAGATTCGTGAAGTAATTATTCGCGTTCAGCTTGTCGTTGCGGAAGAACTCGTATGCCGAGCCATGGAAACTGTTGGTCCCGCCACGGGTTACCACGCTGACTTCGCCGGAGGAGGTGCGTCCGTGCTCAGGAAGGAAGTTTGCGCGCAGCACCTTGAATTCCGCGATCGAATCGATGCTGGGATACGCATAGAGTGTCAGATTGGAACCGCGGTTCAGATCCTCAGCTCCATCGATGAGCCAACTGTTTTGCGAAGGCCGCTGACCGTTAACAACGATGTTGATCTGGTTCGACGAGCCGGTTGGATTTGAAGCTCCTGCATAGAACTGGTCGGTGGCGATGTTCTGCGATACACCCGGCATCAATGTGACCAGTTGCACGAAGTTGCGCGAGAGCACGGAGAGTTCGCGAATCTGCGTTCCGTTCATCAGACCGGCTGAAGTGTTGTCCTGCAGATTGACCTGGATCGGCGATTCGGTAACCGTCACCTCCTGCTGCGCCGTTCCGACTTTGAGCCTGATGTCGTAGACGCGGCGGTCATTCAGGTTCAAGACGATATCGTTGGCGACATAAGGCGAGAACCCGGGAGCCTCGACCCTGATCTGATAACGACCGATCGGCAGCACCGGAGCGTTGTAGGCGCCATCGGCGCCGGTTTTAATCGTGCGCTCGGTGATATTGCGATCAGTGTTGAGGATGTGAACAGTAGCGCCGCTGACCACCGCGCCTGACTGGTCGTAAACCGTTCCACGCATATCTGCGGTGATCTCCTGGGCAGCGCAGGCAACAGCAAACATCATCCACAGCGCAGTGCAACACCACACTTTGAAACGCATAATTCCTCCTTCACTCGAAGCAACCTCGAATTGCTTCTGTATGGTCTTGTTTAGGTACCTCAATTGAGGACCCGACACCTTCTTCCGAAACCTTCGAATCCATCCCATTCCTTTCGAAGGGATACAACTCAACCAACCTTCTCTTTCTTGCCTTGAGCGCTTAGTCGATTAACGATCCTGTAACGATCGCCACGATAGATCGAGTTCACATACTCCACAGGCCTGCCATCGCGGAGGTAAGACGTCCGTGCAAGACGGAAGACCGCGCTTGCCTTGCGAATCTCTAAAAGCCGCGCCTCTTCCGCATTTGCGACAGCAGCTTCTGCAACCTCTTCCGTAATGGCAATCTCGAGTCCGTACCGCTCGGCCAGGGTCGCGTACAACGAAGTGCGAGCATCGAATGTGCCCAGCAAATCCGGGCAAAAATGCACAGGAATGTGGCTCCACTCAATCGCCATTGCGATCTCATCCGCGAGCCTCAATCGCCGTAAGCTGATTACGTTGTCCTGCGCCTTGATCCTGAGGGCCTCCGCCGTGTTGACATCGGCGGGGACAATGCTGAAAGAGAGCACCTTCGAACTGGGCCGCGATCCGCTGTTGCTCATCTCTTCGGAGAACGAGAGGACGTTGCGAAAATTTTTCTCCAACTTGGCTTGGGAAACGAACGTTCCCCGGCCACGTTGGCTGTACAACACGCCTTCATCGCACAGCGATTTGAGGGCCTGCCGCACAGTCATGCGGCTTACGCGGAATCGCGCAGAGATCTCCTGCTCCGACGAGATCGCCTCGCCAGGTTCGAAGACGCCGGAATGGATCTGCTCCAGCAAGAACTGTTGAATCTGGTAGTAAAGCGGGACCGCACTCTGCCGGTCGAGCATTTGGGGACTTCAGTCGTTCGGAGTGACCAGAAAACGTCTAGACAACTAGACCTTGTGTTCTACATCTGCTGGGATGAAGAGGTCAAGAAGAATCTGTGGATCCATCAATAGACAACGAGCGGAAGATGCGGGGCGCCTATGAATGCTCGTCGCCGTGGAATCTTCAGCCAGGAGCACCTCCGCGTTGGGCGGAAAAGGGGAGGGCAGTGCTCATTGTGCGGACTGCTGAACGACATCGTCATCGAGCCGAACGATTGAAGCCAGCAGGGTAGGATCCCGACTGTTTTAACGTTTGATCGGCGTAAATACAGTCGTGGCTAGCGGATCACGAGCATCCGGCATGTAAACCAGAGTATGGTGTTCTACTCCGAGAAGCTTTACCACAGAGTCAGAACTGACAGTTCCCGGTATAGGTTCCCAGTTTGCGTTTCCATCCTGTCCGATGTTGAGCACGTAAAGACCGGTTTGGAGGTGTGCCGTTTTTGTGGGCAGGCGATGCAAGCTTGCGAAAATCTGTCCACTATCATCGATACCCAGGCCGGTTGCACGAATGGAGTAGAAATCAAAACGAGTAATTTTCCACGACTGCAAAATGTCTTTCCTCAAATCGTATTTGAATAGTTCGCCCGTGGTTGAGGAGTAGAGGACCACTGCGGTTTTGCTGCAGCGCAGCATCGTATCGTTACCGTATCGGCCTTGACTTGCCAGTTTCGTAGTGTTTCTTGGAATTGCGGTTCGCAATTGTCCCCGTCGCAAACCAAACTCGCGAAGGATCGGATAGGCGGCGAATCGGTCCGCATCTCTTTCACTGCCAATTGCCCACACCTTTCCCGGTTCCGCTGAGCATAGTTGTCGAACGACGAAAGGATTTACTCGCAGAAGCTGCTCGATGGAACCATCTTCGTGCACCTGGGCGATGAAGTTGGTGACCACACCCTCAGAATTGGAACTGCCGCCGGCAACGATCAAATGCTTAGCTGTATCGAATGTCGCTGATGTCAGAGCGATATCGTCCGCTCCGGGATACTTGATCGAGGTTTTGAGGGCCATCCTGCCTGTGCTGTCGTAACCGACGACTGCGGAGGCCCCGCTCTCGCGTTGATCGAGGCCTACGAGAAATCCATTTTCCCATTCCCGGAATGTCCAATCGTCGGAATGGCTGAAGATTTCTGCAAAGGAAACGCTTCTCGAGGCATCGGCTGCTCTCGGCAAGTCCGATGCAACTGTCACCAGTGAGCTGCAGCTCAGGATGAAAACTGTTCCAAGTCGCCCGATTTTCATGATTGATACTTCCGAAGCGGCGTTGCGCGTTCGCGTGCCTGAGGAATCCGCCGGTGTACGAACGGACGTTGAGTACGTTCTTGCTGTATTTTCTCGCCTTTTTTCGCGCGAGATCCAGTCCTCACGAATCTGGGTGTTCGATAAAAAAAGCCCACCGTTTCCGGTGGGCCGAGTAAATCTTCGATGACTAGAACAAGAACTTCGCTCCCAATTCCAAAGTGCGAGGATCACGCGCCGAAGTAATTACCCCAAAGGACGAGGCGTTCGTGCTCGTGAATGACGCGCAGCAGATCGGATTGGTGTGGTTGAAGGCGTTGAAGGCCTCTGCGCGGAACTGGAACGTGAACCGCTCAGTTGCCTTGAAATTTTTGAATAATCCAAGATCAGAGCGCCAGAAGCCCGGCAACCGTACTGCGCCCGGACGAGCTGACGGTGGCGTGGTCTGCGTCGAAGACGGCGTCGAGAACGCAGAGGTGTTGAACCATTTCGCGAAAGTATTGGGTGCATTCGCGTTTGGATCACCGGTCTGGTTGGGGCGCAATGAGCAAGGAGACGGGCCCAGGCAACCTGCGCCAGTAGGATCGGCAACTGCCTGCGTTACGTTCCCGGGCAGACCAGTCTGGAAGGTCTGGATGCCGGAAAATTCCCAGCCACCCAGCACGTGACCTACGAATCCTTCCTGGTTCTTAAGCCAGGGAAGATCCCAGACAAAGTTTGCAGTGAAAACGTGACGTCGATCTCCGATTCCAGGACCATAGTTATTGTCGCGAAGGTTTCCCTGCACCGGCATGATGCTGCCGGTTGTGCGGTCCGCGATATAGGTGGTTAAGGCATGGCTCCAGGTGTAGGAGACATTGACCATTGTGTTGCCGGTGAATTGCTTCTGCAGTTGCGTCTGCAGTCCGTTGTAGTTCTCGGTGTAGATACCACGAACGGCGTTGCCGCCGGAGTATCCAATGAATGGCCGCAGGGCATTCAGCCCGTTAGTGTTGGCACTGGTGACGACAGGTACAGCACCGAAGCTGATTTTGTTCGGGCCGCTCATACACGGAGTAGCATCCGTGCATTGGCGGAACGCATTCGGGGCCGGTTGGTTGTTGTCGAAAAATCCGGGCAGGTGAATGCCATTCTGTCCGTAGTAGCCTACGTCCAGAAGCCAACCCGATTTTAAGAGGTTCTGCACATCCAGGCTCCACTGCTGCGTGTACGGCGACTTGTAGTTTGTGTCGATGCGCGACTGCAGTTGAGTGATATTGGCCGTGATTCCCGTTGACGGAATTGGCTGCCCTCCCGTAGGGCTCTGGAAGGTCACGTTCGGGAAGGAAACGTTGTTCTGATACCCGATGCCAGTGAAGACATCATTTTCTGCGTTTCCGAAGATGTCTCCGCTGTCATAGAACATGCCATAGCCTGCGCGGATCGAAGTGTTACCTTTGCCAAACGGATCCCAGGCGACGCCCAGTCGAGGTGCAATCGCGAGATTGTACTCCGGACCCATTTTGCTGCCCCATGGAGAGACGTGGCCTGTGACTCCCGCCGGTGCCTGTCCAGGGGCGAAGATGTAGCCATTCAGAGGATCGTAATTCGGATTGCAGGCGCTGGTGAGTGTTCCGGTGGCGCTCTTGGTCACGTCGATTTTACCGTTGGACAAAATACAGGGAGCCTTCGATGGATCGTACGCACCCGGATAGAAGTTCTCCATGATCCCGTTAGCCGAAGTCGGTTGGCGGAAGAATGAGTGGCGGAAGCCATAAGTGAGAGTCAAATTCGGCTTCATGCGCCATGTGTCCTGCGCATAGTACTCGAATTGATTGTCGAGAATATCAGCAGTCAGATCGAGAGAGCTTTGCGAGAACGTTCCGACTTGCCCAAGGAGAAAGTTAGCCCAAGCCTGCTCGAAATCGAGTGCTCCTGTCTGCACACCGTTGTTATTGAAGGCGAAAGTGCCTTGATTTCCATTGCCCGCGTTTTCGTGCTTCTCGTAATGGTAGTAAGTGGCTCCAAACTTAATGGAGTGGCTGCCGTGCACCTTGGTGACGTTTACCAAAGCGTTATGGTTGATGTTGTAGTCGTTATAGGGGCCAAAGGTCTGAGGGCCAGTTCCGCCTGCGAGAGTCAAATTCGGAATGCGACCCAGAACAGTAGCGAACGGAAGCACTCCGTTGAGAGAGCTCGCAACGTCTGGCGAGTTCTTCGCGTTCAGAAGATTATTGGGTGTGCTCAAGATCGCGCCATAAGAGTAGCCATACCCTGGCTCAATCAGGAAGGTAGGGCTCAAAGTAATCGTCGCGCGAACTGTATAGTTATGCCCTGGCGAGTTCGTGTTAGTCGAGCCTACGTTGTCGAGCGGGAGATTAGTAAACAGTCCGCCCGATTCACGAGTTGGAATGGAATCACGCAGGATTTTGCCACTGAAAGATAGCCTGGAGTTCACGGTGTGATCGATCTTGTAGATCTCCTCGCGGAAATTGAAGATTCCGCGCACGCTTGAAATCAGGCTGAAAGGATTCACCGCTGGGTTATTGGGCTGTGGATACTTCGAAAAGACATCCTTGATGTACGCCTGAGCGATTGGATTGATCGTCGAGATGGAGGTCCCAGTAGTGGTGCAATTGTTGTTCGCATCAAAGGCAACGCAGACAGGATGCAGGAATTGGCCGGTCAGCATGCCTGCGGTAGGAACCGTTGCGACAGGATTGGAAAAAGTAAGATTTCTCCTCGCCTCTTCGGAGAAGAAGAAGAAAGTTTTGTCTTTTTGTTCGTAGAGCTTCGGGATCCAAACCGGCCCGCCGATTGTGCCGCCGAAGTCGTTGTAGCGCAGCACCGGCGGTTTGTTCGGTTGGCCATTACCCAATTGAGTCCTTTTGGTGAAGTAGTTGTTTGCGTTGAAGACGTCGTTGCGCACAAACTCATAAAGGCTGCCGTGCAGGTTGCTGGTGCCGGATTTGGTAATGACATTTACCTGGCCGCTGGCCGCTCGGCCATACTCCGGACCATACTGGCCTCGAATCACCTGAAATTGGCCAATCGCGTCCACACTGGGGAATGAGAGCAAAGTCAATCCCGAGCCACGATCGATGTTGTCGGCGCCATCGATCATGTAGTTGTTTTCCTCGCGGCGGCCGCCGTTGATCGAAAAGGTCACCAGATTGGTTCCCTGAGGAGCAAAAGCGCCAACATATAGCTGGTCGGACTGTCCCGCGTCGGAGACGCCTGGCACGAGCGTTACTAATTGCTCCCAGTTGCGGCCGTTCAAAGCCAATTCTCGAACCTGGGTTCCGCTGATCAGTCCTGATGCTTCCACGGACTGCAGGTTAACCTGTGCGGCATTGGCTTCTACAGCCACGGTTTCTGTCGAGGCGCCAACCTTGAGGGCGGGGAAGAAAGTGAGGTGGTCGCCCAGGTTGAGCGTGATTCCGGTCTGTTGAAACTTCTGAAAGCCCGGAGCGTCTACTGCGAATGAATAGTGTCCGACGGGCAGCAGTGGGGCAGCAAACTCGCCGCCTGCTCCGGTCTTTACCGTGCGCACAACGGCACTCTTATCTGTATTGGTGATGGTTACGGTCGCATTGGGAACAACGGCACCCTGCGGATCCTTAACAGTCCCGGCAATACTCCCGGTAATTTCCTGCGCAATCGCGGCACATGCAAGCCAGCAGCAGAGCGCAGCTAAGATTCCTAAACGGGATAACACACGCATTTTGCTCCTCCATTTGAGATGAAAGCCCGCGTTTCGCACCTCGCGGGAAATTTGTTTTCAATCGCCGATTGCTTGAATCGCCGAATCCTATTTGCTCAAAATTGCCATTGTCAAACCAAAATCTCGGCTAAGTAGCTCTATTGCCAACCAATTACGGAAACGTTGCCTGGCTCAACGACAGCCCACCTCTCAGGGACCTGCGCAGTGAGTACCCCAGTGTTTGCCTCTCGACGGCGGAACGAGTGGGTTCGAAATCGCACAGACCGCAGGATTCAACGTAATCTCTCTTTCTCCGAATCTGCGGTCAGCCGGTTCACGAGCCGGTAGCGGTCGCCGCGATAAGTCGAGTTTACGTATTCCACGGGCCTGCCATCGCGAAGGTAGGAAGTGCGTACGAAGTGAAAGACTGGACTGCCCTTGTTGATCTGCAAGAGCCTTGACTCCTCGGCGTTTGCTACGGCCGCTTCTGCCACTTCCTCGGTTACAGCGATATGAATGCCGTACTGCTGCGCCAGCCTTTCGTAGAGCGAGGTATGGGGGTCGAATGTCTCCAGCAGGTCTGGACAAAGATTGACCGGAAGGTGAGTCCACTCGATTGCCATAGGAATTTCATTTGCCAGGCGCAGCCGCCGCAAGCTGATCACCCCTTCGCCGGCGCCAATGCGCAAAGCTTTCGCCGCCTTCATGTCGGGTTGTTCAATTCCGAAAGACAGCACGCTCGAACTGGGCCGCGACCCGCTCTTGGTCATCTCTTCGCTGAACGACAAAACGTTGCGAAAATTTTTTTCCAGCTTGATGGCTGAAACGAATGTCCCTTTTCCCCGTTCGCTGTAGAGGATGCCCTGGCTGCACAGCGACTTGAGCGCCTGCCGGACCGTCATCCGGCTTACTTTCATGCGAGCGGAAATTTCCTGCTCAGAAGAAATTGCCTGGCCCGGCTTGAAAGCGCCAGAATGGATCTCGTTCAACAGGAACTGTTGGATCTGGTAATAAAGGGGAACGGCACTCTGCCGGTCAAGCATGATCGGTTCAGTCAAGCTCTCGAAAAAGTCTAGACAACTAGACGTGGTTTTCTACATCCCCGCCAATCGCGTAGTCAAGACAAATCTGACGAACAGGCCGCGAGCAGGGTCGAGCAGGCTGGGATTGATCACCGACTTAGCGATGCCAGGCTTGTGGAACCAACAAGCTGCGGAAAATGCAAAACAGAACCGCCGGCGGTAGCCGGGGTCGGAAGGCGCCGAAAGGCGAACTCCGAATACAACGATACTGCGGTGATTTGCACACGAACGCTGCCGCAACAGACGCGGCTACCCCTCCGCGTAGCATCGTAACAATCTCAGAACCGGCCCCTACCGGCGCCGGTCCCGTTCCTCGGTCGCGAGCGCATTTTTTCCGCAGCTGAGGCAGCGGGACCTATTTTCGACAAAGTCTGTTAGCGCGGGCTCGGTTCCTTGGCGCGGAGCGAACGGCTTGCGTAAAAAACAAAGTCAAGCTGGTGGCTGAGATCATCAAAAGACTGGCGTTGGTCTGCCTGCCGAAACTGATGTTGGCAACTCTTATCGGGAGCTTCCTGCATGTGGTCGGGCTTCGATACTGATCGTGGTCGGGTAGGGCTTAAATGCAAGCCATCCGGATTGCATCTGCCGTCGCACAAGGATGTTTACGGTGATCTTTCGCTGTTCCCCGTTTTTGTTTCGCTGTTAACTTTGCGACTTTTCGAGAAAAATGGGCAGAAAACCGCAAAATCTGACCATCGAGCTCGGATTTACGCTGTTAATTACGCTGTTTACAGCGAAAGTTAAATTTGTGGTTTCGGGCCGCGTCGGCTCAGCCTGGAGGGGCGTGAGAGTCCAGCGGCAGTCGCAGCGTCGCCTGGCAGCCGCGAATGTCCTTGCGGTTCTCCAGCGTCAGCGTCCCACCATGGGCCTCGGCGATTTGCCGGCTCAGCACCAGGCCGATGCCGCTGCCGCCTGATTTCGTGGTGAAAAACGGAACGAATAGGTTGTTGCTGTTGAGCAGTCCGGGGCCCTGGTCGCGGACGAAGACTTCGACGGATTGTCCATTCACGTCCCAGCCGATCTGGACCGAGCCCGGCGTGCGGATTGAGGGATCGAGTGAGGCGTCGACCGCGTTGCGGACGACGTTGATCAGCAGCTGCTCAAGCTGATCTGGATCGCCGTCCAGCGAGACCTCGTCCCCGGCCACGACCTCGACCGGAAGCCGCGCTTCCAATCCTGAAGCGTGGCGGACCAGATCGCCGATTTGAACTTTGCTGAACGTGGGAGCCGGCAGGCGAGCGAGCTTGGTGTAGGCCTGCATGAAGCGGCTGAGCGCGTCCGCGCGGCTCTCGATGACCTCAAGGCCGCGCTCGACATCCTGGTTCCAGTCTGCCGGGCGATTTGGACGCGCGGCCAGCGAGCGCAGCGTTCCCGCAATCGATTTAATCGGCGCCAGTGAATTATTGAGTTCGTGTCCAAGGACGCGGATCAATCGCTGCCACGCCTGGCGCTCTTCTTCCCGCAGCGCGCGGCTCAGATCGGAGATGAGTAGAAGCTGATGCGGGACGCCGCGTTCCCGAAATGATGTTTGCTGGATCGCCCAGCGGCCCTCCCGTCCGGGAAAGCTCATGCGCAGCGTACGTCCCCCGGAGTGTCCGAGCAGGCTGCCGAGATGGAGTTCCTGGGCGGTGCGTCCGAGCATGCGCTCGGCAGTCATCGCCATGAGCTGCTCGCCCGCGCGATTCACGATGCGCAGCCGCTGCTGAGGATCGAAGGTAAATACTGCGACGTCGATCTCCATCAGCACTTTTTTGAGCAGTGCGACGGCTTCCATCGATCCCAGGCGTTGGCCCTGCAGTGTGTCAGAAAGGGAATTGATTTCCAGGACCAGTTCGCCGAGCGCGTCGTTGCGGCTGGCGCGGCGCGCGCGGAAGGAGAAATCTTCTTCGCGTAACGCCGCCACCATGTTCGAGAGCGTCTGCAGAGGGCGGATCACCTGTGCGCGGATGGCAAAAGCAGCGATCAGCCAGCCGAGCACGAGAAAAAACGTGAGAGTCCACTGCGTTTGTGAGGAATAGTTTCCCAGCCAGATCAGAAGCTCGCAGACGCCGAGCGGGAAGAGTCCGCCTCCCAAGGCAAAAAGAAGCAGGCGTTTCTCGAAGCTGAGTAGTTTTTTCTTTTTGCGACGGGAAGTGGGTGCTACGACGTGCCCGAAGATGTCGAGCTCAGAGGCCATATTTCTGAATACGACGATAGAGCGCGCT